>JAILIQ010000181.1 GCA_024695205.1 Lachnospiraceae bacterium | reverse complement strand
TCCTCAAGCATCCTGATCATTGTAGGATCATCATGACCGAGGATATCAAGCTTCAGCAGGTTATGATCGATCGAATGATAATCAAAATGAGTTGTTACTATCGGAACGTCTTTATTGGCCGGATGCTGGACCGGAGTAAATGTATTGATATCCTCGCCTATCGGTAGCACGACTATACCGCCGGGATGCTGTCCGGTCGTTTTCTTGACATCAATACAGCCCGAAGCCATCCTGAACAGTTCGGCGTCATTGACAGCCTGCGAATGCTCCGCACAGTATTTCTTGGCGTAGGCGACCGCAGTCTTATCGGCTACCGTACCGACCGTACCGGCTTTGAAGGTCTGTCCAGCACCAAAGATAACTTCGGTATAATCATGGGCTTTGGACTGATATTCTCCCGAAAAGTTCAGATCGATATCAGGCTCCTTATCCCCGTTAAAACCAAGGAACGTTTCAAACGGGATATTCTGCCCCTGTTTGATCAGCGGCTCGCCGCAGACCGGACAATTCATGTCCGGCATATCAAATCCGGAGAACTGGCCGTATTCCCTGACAGTTTCCGAATCAAAATCAATATAATGGCATTTCTTGCAGTAATAATGGCCCGGAAGCGGATTAACCTCGGTAATACCCGCCATTGTCGCGACAAATGAGGAACCTACCGAACCACGCGATCCAACCAGATACCCGTCCTCATTTGATTTCCATACCAGCTTCTGCGCTATGATATACATAACCGCAAAACCGTTTTTTATAATGGAATTCAGCTCTCTGTCAAGCCTTTCGCGGATTATAGGATGAAGATTTTCACCATAGGTCTCGGTAACCTTTCTCTCACAGATCTCTCTTAAGGTCTTATCCGAATCCTCAATGACAGGCGGACATTTATCGGGCCTTACCGGAACGATCCTGTCACACATGTCAAATATCAGGTTCGGGTTGGTCACAACGACCTCATATGCTTTTTTATCCCCAAGATACCGGCATTCGTCGATCATCTCTTCCGTCGTATGCAGATACAGCGGTGCCTGATTGTCTGCATCCTCAAAACCCTTGGAATACATGAGTATCCTTCTGAACACTTCATCCTCGGGATTTATAAAATGCACATCACAGGTTGCGATACAGAGCTTTCCGTCGGCATCGGCAAGTTCCGATATCCTCTTATTGGCTCTTTTCAAGTCCTCATCGGAATTGACTTCGGGGAAGTGGTCATCCTCGATCATGTAGCGGTTGTTGCCGATCTGCTGGATCTCGTAATAATCGTAAAATCTTGCGATCCTTTCTATCTCTTCGTCGGGCTTGTTGTGTATTACGGCTCTGAACAGTTCTCCGGCCTCGCATGCCGAACCGACTATGATGCCTTCACGGTATTTGGCAAGCAGAGACTTCGGGATCCTCGGACGTCTTGAAAAATAGTTAAGGTGCGACTCCGAAACAAGCCTGTAAAGATTGATCCTTCCGATATCGTTTTTACACAGCAGTATGATGTGATATACCGGCATCTTTAACAGATCCTCACGGCTGTAGGTACCGTCCTCCTGCTTGTGGAAAACCTTTCCCTTTGAGTCGGTTACGCTGTCGGGTTCATCATCGACGATATAACCCTCACAGCCGTAGATCATCTTGAATTCCTCGGCTTTTTTCTTCTTTTCGCCTTCACTCTTACTGATGATCTTGTCAAGAGTATGCAGCGCATCGGTAAATCCCTGCACCACACCGTGGTCCGTAAGCGCTATTCCGCGGTGTCCCCAGCTCATGGCTGTCTTGATAAGATCCTCGACACTGGCAACACCGTCCATGTCACTCATCTTCGAATGGCAGTGAAGCTCGATACGTTTTACTTCAGCATCATCCATGCGTTTTTTACGGAAATCGCTGTCGGGTTTTATTCCGTCAAGATGCTGGAAAAGAATGTCCTTGGCGTATGAATCGTATTCGGGAACGCCCTTGACCCTCAGGAACTTTCCCTGTTTGAAATTGTCCTTTATCTGACTGTATTCTTCCTTGTCTATAAAAGCCTTACATCTGATCGAATATGTAAAATCGGTGATATCGAAGGTCAGTATCACCTTGCCGTTGCTCAGCTCACGCTCTTCGCCGTCAAGCAGTACCATTCCGCGGATAACACAGATACCTATTCCCTCATACAGATCGGAAATATTTACAAGATCGCCCTCAACGTTTCGTCCGTAAATAACGTCGGGATCCTCTTTGGGCATGGGCTTTCTCTTATAACCGGAATTATTGTTCCTGTACGGAGTATCGTTCTTGGGTTTCTCGGTATTGGCCTGTTTTGTCTGCTCCCGGCCTGCTGTCGTATTTGAAGAGGCTTTGGGAGTACTTTGCTTCTTTATTTCAACACTTGCATTTTCCTGACCGGTCTTTACGGAACCGTCATCTTGTTCAACTTCTTCGGTTGCTACCACCGATACGGTTTCGCTTCGGCCTTCTGAAGCTTTATATCTTTCAAGGCTGGCACTGTAACGCGAAAGATATGTCTGGGAATCTTCCTGTACTTCTTCTTTTTTTAGCTTATAAATGCAGGCGATGCGCGAACCAAACATTTCTTCCCACATCTCTTCTATAAGCCCGCACAGTGTCTGGATGCGGTTTCTGATTATTGGAGTATCATACAGGCTGAGTGTTATGATGCCGTTCTCCGCGCTGACGTTCGAATTGCGGTAAGTATCTCCGAAAACAGGACTTATCGCATATATTTCCGAATCAAGATATGAATGGTATTCCCTCCACAGATCTTCAAAAGAACGTCCCTTTGCAAAGCTGTATGCAATTTTCAGTTTTACTCTTTCTATGCTTGAATCCGTATAACTCCTTAATATAGCCTCTTCCACCCTGTTTGTGCATTTTCTCGGAATAAAGCTGTCGGATTCAAGATATATGTCAACACAGCCTGAGTCATTCAGTCTCTTATAGCTTAGAACCTTTACCCGTTCGAAAAGTTTCTTCAGTTTCAGATCCAGGCTGAGATTATCGAAAATCTCAAAAAATAACATAGTAACCCCCTGCTTTTACTTAGACTTAAGTCAGCGTTTTTCCGCGCTTATTTCGTCAAGCATTGCCTTAAGTTCCGCGAGCAGATCCTGTTCGGGCACTTTTTTTATTATCTCGCCCTTCTTGAAGATCAGACCTTCCCCGTTCCCGCCGGCGATCCCGATATCAGCCTCACGGGCTTCTCCAGGTCCGTTGACTGCACAGCCCATTACTGCTACCTTGATATTAAGATCATAATCCGCAGTCATCTTTTCAACCTGACCTGCAAGACTGATCAGATCGATCCTTGTCCGGCCGCAGGTCGGACATGAAACCACCTCTATGCCGCCTTTTTTCATTCCGAGTGCTCTTAAAATGTTTTTGGCGGAACGGATCTCCTCCACCGGATCGGCGGTAAGGGACACCCTGATGGTATCTCCGATGCCTTCATGAAGAATGATGCCGATACCCACGGCGGATTTTATATTGCCAGCGATAACTGACCCGGTTTCGGTAATACCGACATGAAGCGGATGGTCTGTACGTGAAGCGATAAGCTCATGGGCTTTTACGGAAGTCATGACATCGGATGCCTTGATGCTGATCACAATGTCGTGGAAATCGAATCTTTCAAGCATTTCGACTTGGCCGAGAGCGCTTTCCACAAGCCCCTCAGCGGTCACATGTCCGTATTTTTCAATATATTTCTTCTCAAGCGAACCCGAATTGACTCCGACCCTTATCGGTATTCCCCGTTCTTTTGCGGCCGCAACGACTTCGCGTACCTTATCCTCGCCGCCGATATTGCCCGGGTTGATCCTTATCTTGTCCGCGCCGTTTTCTATAGCGGCAAGCGCAAGCCTGTGATCAAAATGAATATCCGCTACAAGCGGGATCCTTATCTGTTGCCTGATCTGACGGATCGCTGCGGCAGCTTCCATATCGGGGACAGCGCATCTTATTATATCGCAGCCTTCCCGTGTCAGTTCCTCGATCTGCCTGACTGTAGAAGCAACATCTCCGGTTCTGGTATTGGTCATCGACTGGATCGCGATAGGATTGTTCCCCCCGATCAAAACGCCCCCGATATTTACTTCATGTGAAAAACGCCGCTCCATATTGGTCTACCTCGGTTTAATCCTGTTTTCGGTTTTATCTGAAAAATACGTTCCGGATATCGTTAAAGAATACAAATACCATAAGTGCCATAAGGACCATGATACCTATCGCGTGAACCATGCCCTCTTTTTCGGCAGGCACAGCCTTTCCCCTTATCAGTTCGATCAGTATGAAAATAAGTCTTCCGCCGTCAAGCGCCGGGATTGGAAGAAGGTTCATAACACCCAGGTTGGCGCTGAGCAGGATCGCCCAGTTCATAAGGTTAAGGACCACATACAGAAGACCGTCGCTTTTCGACTCTTCAACCGTATTTTCAAGCTCCGATACGATCCTGACAGGTCCACCCAGATCATCCGAACTTAATTTGCCCCTGAAGAGCATTCCAAGGCTCTTCACTGTATTTACGATCCAGTATCTGACCTCATAAAACGAGTATTTAACGACATTTAGGGGTGTCGTCTTTTCACGTCCGTTGGCATTATAGGTAAAGCCTGTGACATAGTCCTCGACATATTCGGGGATCAGGGAAAGCGTATATATATCACCATTCCTGTCAAATGTCAGCTCAAGCTCCGACCCGTCCATCGGATGTTCGCCGATATATTCGCTGAAGGCTTTTCCGCTCGTAACTTCGAATCCGTTGATGGAAACGATGCAGTCGTCAGGTCTTACACCCGCTTTTTCGAGCACACCGTCCTTAACGAGCGAGCTGATCCTGCAGGGATCATCCGAAGCATTGTAATAGAAACCGAGCTTATATGACCTTGTAAGCTTTGGAGTGAGTGTAGTTGAGAATTCCTCACCGTTTCTTAAATAATTTACCGAAAGAGTTTCCCCGTTCAGCTCCTTGAATGTAAAATAAGCCGCAAGCTCCCTGCCTATAGCGATATTGCTCTTGCCGAAACGGGTGATTATGTCGCCTTTTTCAAGTCCTGCCTCGTATGCCGGGCTGTTTTCCGAAACGGATATTACATAGGCCGGATCATAACCGACGATCCCGATCACGATCATTGCAATGACAAATGCCAGGATAAAATTGAAGAAAGGACCGGCAAATACGGTAGCCAGCCTTGCCCAGGGACCTTTTGAGGTAAACGCTCTCTCATCACCGATAGCGTCGCCGTCCTCGCCCAGCATCTTGCACGCACCGCCGAACAGGATCAGCCTGATACTGTACTCGGTCTCGCCTATCTTGAATTTACAAAGTTTGGGTCCGAAGCCCACCTGAAACTCGGGAACACTGATCCCGTTTCTCTTGGCGACTATCAGATGCCCGAATTCATGAAATACGATGATAATACAGAATATCAATATTCCGATCAGAATACTGACTAAAGTGCTCATTTTCTTTACTTTCCTCCGAATGTTCTTTTTGTTACCGCAGAACCACAGTTTCTGCCTTACTCCGGTCGATTTTCCGGTCAGAGCTGTTTACAGTACTCTTTGGCATTGGCATATGCTTCTTCTTCGGTCCTTAAGATGTCCTCAAGTGACGGTGAAGCAATGTTGACATGCCTTTTCATACATTCGCCGATAATATCGTAAATATCGGTAAATCCGATCTTTCCTTCAAGGAATCTGGCAACCGCATATTCGTTGGCGGCATTAAATACCGTACAGATGCTGCCACCCTGCCTGATAGCATCGAGTCCCAGCTTCAGTCCCCTGAAGGTTTCATAATCCGGTTTGTCAAATTCAAGTCCGGTAAGCTCGAGCAGATCCAGCATCCTGCCGTGTTCGGGCTGTCTTAAGGGGTAATACAGCGCATATCTGATCGGAAGCTTCATATCGGGAAGTCCCATCTGCGCTATTATCGAACCGTCCTTGAACTGCACTGCCGAATGAATTATGCTCTTCGGCTGGATCAGTATCCTGATCCTGTCGGGTTCGACTCCGAACAGCCACCGGGCCTCCATGACCTCAAGCGCTTTATTGACCATGCTCGCGGAATCTATCGTTATCTTGCTGCCCATTGACCAGTTCGGATGCTTCAGTGCGTCCGTGGCTGTTTTTGTCTTCAGTTCATCATATGACATGCCTCTGAACGGTCCGCCCGAAGCAGTGAGCAGTATACTGTCGATATCGGCGTTGTATGGATATGATCCGTCAGGTCCCATATATCCCTGAAGACACTGAAAGATAGCGGAATGCTCACTGTCTATCGGAAAGAGCCTGACTCCTTTTTCAGCGAGCATCGGCATTATCAGATGTCCGGCCGTCACAAGAGTTTCCTTATTGGCAAGCGCCACGTCACAGCCTGCCTCTATCGCAGCGATCGTAGGTCTTATACCGATCATTCCCACAAGAGCCGTTACAACAAGATCATTGTCGGGATCCGATGCCAGCCGGATCAGGCCTTCCATCCCCGACAGGATGCGCACATCGGTATCGGCAACTCTGCTTTTAAGCTCAGAAGCCTTATCTTCATCATATACACATACACTCTCGGGTTTAAATGCCCTTATCTGTTCTTCAAGCAGATCTATACTGCTCTTTGCGGCAAGTGACCGGACCTTAAAACCGCCGTATGTTAAGATCGTTTCAAGGGTCTGTTTCCCTATCGATCCGGTAGAGCCGAGAATGCATATATTCCTGTCATTCTTCATGACTGTATTTTACCTCATTTTGACAATTCATCTGCAGAAATGGAAACACTGCATTAAGCGTTTTCTTAAGCAGTCCCTGTAAATATCACAAGATAATATACGATCGGCGCTATGAATATCACACTGTCGAAACGGTCAAGAATTCCGCCGTGCCCGGGTATAAGCCTGCCGTAATCCTTTATCTCCTTATTGCGCTTTATTGCACTTGCCGCAAGATCCCCGATCATAGAAACGACCGAAGCCACAGCACTGATCACCGCAAATGCGATAACCGGAGAGGCAAAATATGCACTGAGCTGCTTTTTAAAGATCAGAGCATAGATGATCCCGATAAGTACGGCACCGACAACGCCTCCGATAAAGCCTTCCAGTGATTTCTTGGGGCTAAGTACCGGAACTATCTTATGCCGGCCGATCTTTCGTCCCACAAGATATGCCGAAGTATCGGCACCCCACGACCCGATGAAGATCAGCCAGACGGTATAGGCTCCGCCCGCAGAGATCCTGAGCCTGAAAATGCATGACAGCGTAAAGGCAACATAGAACAGACCGAAAAATATCATCGTTATCTGCTCGGAATTGTATTTCGGAAATCCGAAAACATAGAATGCCAGCAGAATGATCAGAAATACCGCAACAAGCAGGGCAAGTCCCTTTTCATCCTCCAGACCTTTATTATTATTGATGAATCCGAGCAATAAAAGAACATACCATCCTATAGCCGCCAGATAACCTACAAAAGCTGCCGGCGCCCTGTTCGCCCTGACTGCCCGGTACAGTTCCATCATGCCTATCAGGGTTACGATAAGTGTCACTCCCCACAGCACATAACCGCCGAGAACTATCGACGCTACGGTAATGATCATCAGAATTACCGAGCTTCTGAACCTTATCAGAAATGAATTGTCCTTGTTTATATCTCCTGCCATTAATTGCCTCCTGCTTTCCTTCCACCGAATCTTCTGTCACGCGTTCCGTAATATTCGATGGCCTTCTCAAGCTCCTTCTTGGAAAAATCAGGCCATAAAACATCCGTAAAATAGAACTCCGTATAAGCCATCTGCCAGAGCATGAAATTGGAGATGCGTTGTTCTCCGCTGGTACGGATCAGCAGATCCGGATCCGGAATGTCAGCCGTATCGATGTATGAAGATATGGTCTTCTCATCTATCAGGGTTACAGAATCCTCCACGATCCTTCTTACAGCCCTTACTATCTCATCTCTTCCGCCGTAATTGATCGCGACCTGGAAATTCAGTCCCGTAAATGATGCGCTTTCTCTTTCAAGCTCCGAAATACTCTCCCGAAGATCTTCGTCGAGCCTTGATTTATCCCCGATCACCCTGACGCGCATATTGTTCTTTCTGCTTCGTGCCAGACAGTTCTTCATATACTCGCGGAGCAGATTCATCAGATATCCCACTTCTTCTTCCGAACGGGTCCAGTTCTCTGTCGAAAATGCATATACGGTAAGATATTTTATTCCCAGATCCCAGGCCCATTCGCAGCAGTCCTCTACAGTCCTCGCCCCTGCGGAATGCCCTGCACTTCTCGGAAGAAGGCGTTTTTTCGCCCATCTGCCGTTACCGTCAAGGATGATCGCAACATGCTGCGGAACGATCCTTATTTCTTCTTCTTTCTTTTTTGGCATGTAAACGACCTCCCAACTTACCCCGAAAAAACGGATCGGGGCTTCCCCCGACCCGTCTTACATTTAAACCGTCATGATCTCTTTCGACTTTGATTCCATGAGCTTGTCGATCTCAGCGACATTCTTCTCAGTAGTCTTATCGATCTCGGTCTCAAGCTGTTTCTGAACATCTTCCGAAATCTCGCTTGCCTTGCCCTGCTTCTTGAAGGTATCGTTGGCATCACGCCTTATGTTGCGGAGTGCCACCTTCGCATCCTCTGCCTTCTTCTTGACATCCTTGGCAAGTTCCTTACGTCTGTCCTCGGTCAGTTCGGGGAACACAAGTCTGATGGTCTTGCCGTCATCGGTAGGATTGATGCCGATATCTGACATATTGATCGCTTTGTTGATCTCCTTGATCATCTTGGATTCCCAGGGCTGTATCTGGATGATACGGGCTTCGGGAACGCTGATATTCGCTACCTGGCTGATCGGAGTAGGTGTTCCGTAATAATCAACCTTGATCTTGTCGATAAGATGCGGATTCGCACGTCCGGCACGTATTGACGCATATTCTTCGATAAGAACATCTATAGTCTTTTTCATCTTTTCTTCGTAGGGTTTGATCCTGTCGTCCATAAATACCTCCAATATTCTGTTATTGTACGGTAACGACCGTACCGGTATATTCACCGCCTGCATTGTTTACGATCGAATTCTCTTCATTCAAAGAGAAGATCAGAAGCGGCATCTTATTTTCAAGACAAAGTGCCGAAGCGGTTGTATCGATAACCTTGAGGCCCTTCTCAACAACCTCCTGCATAGTAATATCGGTGTACTTTACTGCAGTCGGATCCAGTTTCGGATCGGCCGAATAAACACCGTCGATCGCTTTGGCCATCATGATGATATCGCATTCAAGCTCGATGGCTCTGAGTGCTGTTGCGGTATCTGTCGAAAAATAAGGATGTCCTGTTCCGCCTGCAAGGAAGACCACTCTTCCGACACTCAGGTCATGTACGGCCTTATCCTTTGAAAATACCTCTGTCATATCGCTCATTTCGAACGGAGTATAGATGGAAGTATGCATTCCGACGTATCTGAATATCTCGGATACGTAAATGCAGTTCATGACCGTAGCGAGAATACCGATCTGATCGGCCTTGTAACGGTCAATGGTCTCACTTGTACGTCCTCTCCAGAAATTGCCTCCGCCTATTACGATGGCAACCTCAGTTCCGTTATCAACGATCTTTTTGATCTGCTGAGCAACCTCTATGCATGTTGCTTCGTCAAATCCGGTCTTCTTCTCACCGGCAAGCGCTTCGCCGGAAAGTTTTATCAATACTCTTTTATATCCTGCCATTTTATCAAATATCTCCCGTGTCAGTACTTAACAGATATTCCAGGATCATTCAAAGATATCGTCAATATCTACATCGGCGTATGCAAGTGAACAGAAACCTTCAAGCACGGCACCGTTGTTCATCTGAACAGACTTGGCCTTCACATTGCCTTTGATAATGGCGGTAGAATCAATGATAACAGGTCCCTTGATATCAAGCTCACCCTTAACGGCACCGGCGATAACACCGGATCCGGCCTTGATATCTCCGACAACTACTGTTCCGAGACCGATCTTTACGGTTCCTTCACTGTCGATGTTGCCGTCAAGACGTTTTGCATTGACATAAACATCCGAAGCTACGGAATTACCGACAACGCTTCCCGAGATAGTCAGCTTGCCGATACACTCGATATCACCGTTGATCGTTCCCATAACGTTGAGTGAACAGTCTGAAACGATACTTCCGTTAATAGTCGTTCCCTTGGTGATGACAGTAACCTGATCCGAATCGTTCTCACTCAGGTCTTCTGCGGAACGTATCGGAACGGCAGGGGTATCGTCAACCACGATCTCTTCCTCAGGCTCATCGGCAATCTCTGCTCCCGCATCGGCAGCCGAGGGATCGAGAAGATTCTCGATAAGAGCCTCGTCAACAGCATCCTGAGGTTCGGATACGTCATTGAAAAGCGAATCAACGCCCGTATCGGCCTCTGTCGCTTCGTTCTCATCGGCTTTCTTGTCCATCGCCGACATGTCAAATATCTCGTCAAGAACACTGCCGCCCTTCTCTGCGGCGTCGTTTCCCACTTCTACGGCATCATCTGCCAGATCCTTAAAGAAACCCATTTTGCTCCTCCTGTTGTAACAAAAAGTCGTTATTAGAATTATAATATACAAACGTTGGAATGTCACTAAAAAAAGCAAAAAATAATTCTAAATTATATTAATTTTCTTTTCACGATCTCAGGCAGCCCGGGTTCCTTTGTAAGGCCTTCTTTTGCAAGCTTATCCGCCACTTCGTTATACCTGTCGTTGGTATGTGCGGCTATCTTTGTAAATGTCAGTTTGACCGTCCGGCTTTTTTCCCTCATAAAATCCCGATATTTGCAGGTAAGGTCGTTTTTCGCCTTCCAGGCGCCGGTCACCCATGCTTCGATCCCGGCATAGTCATAGCATATCTCAAGCTCATTATATTCATTTACAAGCGCCCATTTTAAAGCCAGCATCGAGGCTATCATCTCTCCGGCGACATTTCTCTGTTTCAGTGCGTCTTCGCTGTTTCCGCTTCCGCAGAATTCTTCGGTGGTACCGTCGGGATGAAAGCAGACACATCCGAATGCATATTTTTCCAGCTTTGGATTAAAGCTTCCGTCAACATAACAAGTTGCTTTCAAATCCATATCCTCCTATCCGGCTTCAGACCGCTTCGGCGGTTTTAAGGCTTTTATCTTTTACTTTCAATGTTCTCATCGAATTAAGTATCGCAAGGACGGCAACACCGACATCCGCAAATACCGCCAGCCACATTCCCGCGATCCCGAGCGCTCCGAGTATAAGTATCAGGAACTTTACAACGAGCGCAAATACGATATTCTCTCTTACGATCTTCAGTGTCTTCCCGGAAATACGGAGCAGAGCAGGTATCTTGCCGAGATCGTCATCCATTATGACTATATCCGCAGCTTCGATCGCCGCGTCAGAACCGAGCTTGCCCATTGCAATTCCTATATCCGAACGGATCAGGACAGGTGCATCATTGATACCGTCACCGACAAACATGAGCTTCTGCTTTTGCGAAAGTCCACCCATCAGTTCCTCGATCCTGCTGACCTTGTCGGCGGGAAGCAGCTGTGAAAAATATGCATCAACACCGGTCCGTGCCGCAACAGCCGCAGCAGTCTTATTGTTGTCTCCCGTCAGCATGACGGTCTTTTCGACTCCTTCAAGCCTGATCGCCGCGATATCCTCTGCCGCGCTTTCCTTTACCGTATCGGAAATAACGATGCAGCCGCAGTATTTGCCGTCATATGCGACGTGGCAGACCGTTCCTCCCATGTCGCTGAATGATCCTTTACCTGCAAGATCCCGTGATATTGCCGAAAGATCATTGATCCCTGATTCTTTCATAAGATCTGTATTGCCGACAAGTACCGTTTTTCCGTCATATACGGCACTTACACCCTTACCTGTTATATTGCGGGCATCTTCCGCACTGCCGGGTGCGGCTCCGGATGCTTCCCTGCAGGCTTTGAGTATCGATCCTGCAATAGGGTGGTTTGAAAACTGTTCCGCCGCTGCGGCAAGTTCAAGAACCCTTCTTTCGTTTCCGTCTGTAGAAAATACATTTGTGACGGAGAAATCACCGTGTGTCAGTGTTCCTGTCTTATCAAAGGCGATGACCGCAGCTTCCGATACCGCCTCAAGATAATTGCTCCCCTTGATCATGATACCGAGCTTGGCTGCAGCACCTATCCCGCCGAAGAAACCAAGAGGCACCGAAACCACAAGTGCGCAGGGACAGGATATTACAAGGAACGTGCACGCACGTCTGAGCCATTCCATCCAGTTACCGGTTATGAGTGAAGGAATAACGGCAAGCAGCAGAGCGCCGACTGTTACGACCGGTGTATAATATTTTGCAAATCTGGTAATGAATTTCTCGGTTTTGCTCTTTCTCGACCCTGCATTTTCAACCAGTTCAAGGATAACGGATACCGCAGAGTCCTTGTATTCTTTGGTAGTCACACATTTTAACGTGCCTTCTCCGTTTATGCAGCCGCTTAGGATCTCACTTCCGACGCCGGCGTGTCTCGGGACGGATTCACCTGTAAGCGCGGAAGTGTCGAGATAACTGTCACCTTCGATGACTCTGCAGTCGATAGGGACTTTTTCACCCGGTTTGATGAGGATAGTCGTTCCCGGCTCAACATCTTCGGGATCTTCCTCACTTATCCCGCCGTCATCGTCAACAACACTCGCAAATTCGGGAACTATCTCCATCATTGCGGTGATCGACTGTCTTGACCTGCCGACGGCATAACTCTGGAAAAGTTCGCCCGTCTGATAAAAGATCATTACCGCTACGCCTTCGGAGTATTCACCTATCACAAATGCTCCTATTCCGGCAACGATCATCAGGAAATTCTCGTCAAACACCTGTCCTCTTGCAATATTCTTGCCTGCGCGTATCAGCACGTCATAACCCGCGATAAGATAAACCGCAAGATACAAAACCGGCTCGATCCAGGCGGTGGCCGGCATATTGCCGGAAATCCCGATTCCTTTTATCCATCCGATGAACAAAGATCCATCGCCGGAATCGCCGGAAAAATCATGAAATATCACTGCCAGTATGATAAACAGCACAAATGAGACAATGATCCTGATGAGATTTTTTTTCTGTTTCGATGTCATTTCGGTCACCTGTCGGACACCCGGGTCCGATACTCCTTTAATTGATACTCATCGTTTTCGCGCGGAGAAGCACTCATTAAGTGCTTCTCCGCGCGAAAATTCAATTATCTTAATATCCTGCAGTCGGGTTCAACTTTGCTGCAGATCTTTACCACTTCATCCATGATCGCTTCAAACCTTTCGTCATCGGCATCCACCATCATCTTCTGGGTAATGAAGTTTACGCTTGCATTGTTCACTCCGTCGATCTTCTTGATCGCTTCTTCCATTTTTGCTGCGCAGTTGGCACAATCCAGGTCTTCAAGGTTAAATTTCTTTTTCATGATAACATCCTCCGTTTTTATTATTTTAATTTTTTTGATCCATTTGGGCTTTTACTCTTCAATGTGTTCAAGTCCGATATTTATTATCGATCTTACATGCTCATCCGCGAGCGAATAAAGGATCTGCTTTCCGTCTCTTTTTCCTTCTATCAGCTTGGCCTGTTTCAAAAGCTTAAGCTGATGCGAAACAGCCGATTGTGTCATATTAAGTGCCTCGGCAATATCGTTCACGCAGAACTCTCCTTCAAGCAAAACACACAGTATCCTGATCCTCGTCGAATCTCCGAAACACTTGAATAATTCGGCAAGATCATACATTTCATCTTCAACCGGAAGTCTGATCTGAATTCCCATCTTTTAAGTCCTTTCAGTTTTAAATATATTCATATGTGCATTTGTTCATATGTTCATAATATACATTCTCTGTTTCTTTGTCAAGGGGATATTTTAAATTTTTAACATTTTTAACCTCCATGCCAAGCGATAGATCAGTGAAGCTGATCTTGAGCGATTGGCTAATGGGGCATTTCTGTCAGAAAAACAACAAGACCGGTGTGGCTTTTTATACAAAAGCATTCGCACCGGTCAGAAACGGAATTCGTAATAAAATGATGAAAGGATTATCAGAATTTACCGCTTGTCCCGCCATGTTCAACGCCTGCGGAACTGGTATGGGTCGTCGTTTCGTTACTCGACCTCTCTATCCTGGTCCTCTCGATCGTTACATAGGTCGGAATATCATATTTTTTATTCAGGACAAAGCTTCCCTGCTTAATATAATCCCTGGCCTCATCCTGCTTATAAACACTCTTCAGCTGTGATTTCAGGCTTCCCGAGCGGATGGCGCCTACCAGAGCGCCCACGCCTGCCGCGATGGCTGCCCACATTCCAAACTTAAAATCCTTCGCAGAAGCGACTGCGTCGGCAAATTTCATAAATGCTCCACTCCAGTCATCATTGCGTAAATATGATGTTACCTTATCGGCAATGTCACCCAGTTCACTGTCATTGAACACTTCTATCGCTCTGCCCGCAGTAGAGATCGCATAATCTCTTGAATCCTTGCAGACAAGAAGCATAATACCGTCTGCCGAATATCCGCCGTTGTCATAGAGATCGTCGGCATACTTTTCGGCAGCCGACGAGCCAAAAGCATCATAGGTATCGGGAACAGAATTTTTCGTGATCACGATCACATCCATATTGCCCTTGGAGCTTGCCTTCTGAAGCTTGCTCTCAAGCTCGGATAACTGTGATGAGCTTAAGAGGCCCGCGTCATCTCTTACACGGCCCGCATTCGAGGTTGCTGCCAGTACGCTTACGGAAGAAAAAGCGATCAAAAGCAGCATACATATTATTATAAATGCACGTTTTTTCATTCTCTTTTTCTCCTTTATATCATCCTAAAAAATGAAGCAGCAATCCGACTGCGAAGGTTGCTACGGCAACCGCCACTCCGGTTCCCCACGAGATCTTCTTCTTAAGGCTCTCATCGCACGGAAGGTCTCCCACAAACTTGCCGGTCTGACCGTTCATTGCAAATATGTAGTTATTGCCGTTCCAGCTGGTATTGAGCACCCATACGGGAAGCAGGGCATATCTTGCGGTACCGTTCTTTAAGCTGACATTGCTGTTTTCTATATCAACCGAGCTGTATCCGGTAACAGTATCCTTGAAGCTGCGTATGGTACTGTTCTTTACACGGTTGTTGACACGTTCCGTATCATCCTCGGCCGTCACGTCGTATTTATCGGCCATATAACCTGCCATATAAGCGGTTTTAAAAGGAACGGCCTGCGAAAGATCAAAAGGCTCCAGCGATTCGGTCAGTTTATCATCCATCTTCCTGGATGCGTCAACGGGAATATTCTGAAATTCCAGTGAACCGCTTCTTACGGCAACATAATGCTGGGTCTCGGTGATCCTTGTATCACCCTGGTTAAAGCTCTTCACTGTTGTACAGTTATATTTTATACTGGCTTCGGCCTTGGAATCAAAGATCCAGTAAGGAACATATACTCCCTTGATCTCATCGATATGATTCTGATCAGAGAATACCTTCGGAAGGAGCTTCTTCCCGGTAAGATGTCTTGTAAATGCTTCCTTGGCGGCTTTTTTGTCCAGCTTGAACGGGATTATCATTTCAGGCTTGAGGTCACCGCTTAAGTTACCCGTCATAACGATAGGGTTGTCGCAATAAGGGCATTTTCCGGCAGCCGTTGTTTCATCCATAACGATCTGTGCGCCGCAGGACTTGCAGCTGTATGATTTCATTCCTTCATCAACGCCCCATGTATCGACCGTTGATGTCTGCCAGTCCAGATTTTCTTCAACCTGGGAATCAAGAGCTTCATCGAGCTGTTCAAACATGGACATCTCAAATTCACTGTCACAGAAGGGGCATTTTACCTTCTGAAGAGAGCTGTCAAACTCAAGTTTGCCGGCGCAGCAGGGGCATTTATACTCTAATAATGCCATCTGTATTCTTCCTCACTTTCTGATTAATCACGGGAAAATCCATATTCAACAAAAGCGGATAGCTCAGTATCCGCTTTTGTGTAAGTTTTAAATTATCTTAAGGTCTTGCGGTACGGCAGTTGCTGCAGAAGTTACCGGTATTCTCGGTTCCGCAGCTCGGGCATTTCCATGTTCCGCCGGGCTTGGGCTCTGAGCAGTTGCTGCAGAAGTTGCCGGTATTCTCGGCTCCGCACTTAGGGCATTTCCATACGCCTGCAGCCATGGGTCTTGCTTCCGAACAGTTAGGGCAGAACTTGCCACCGTTGTTAATCTGGCCGCACTTAGGGCATTTCCACTGATCAGCGGCTGCCTGGGTAGCCTGGTTCTGAGCTGCCTGATTGAAGAAGCCCTGAGCTGCCTGAACGGTACCCATGTTGTTAACCATGTTAACACCCATCAGACCAACAGCTGCGCCTGCAGAATTGTTGGCTGCATCAACCATAGCCTGACCTGTCTGGCCAACGAGATGAGCGCCTGCCATTCCGGGATCCTTGAAGGATGCATTGAACTGGAGCTGTTTGATCCTCTTCTCATCCTCGGGATCAGCCGTGATCGAATTGATGCTGAAGGATGCAAGCTGAAGTCCTCTTGTATTGGCCCATCTGTCTTTAAGTACTTCCTTAAGGGCATCCTCAAGTTCAAGAGTATGTCCTGCGATGGCGCTGTAGCGGATACCCTGCTCGGAGATCTTCGCAAATGCGGGCTGAAGAGCTGCAAGAAGCTCTGCTTTCAGGGTGGAATCGATCTCTGAACGGTCATAGGTATTCGAAACATTACCGCAAACATTGGTGTAGAAAAGGATCGGGTTGGTGATCTTGTATGTATAGATCGCATTCATGCGCATTCCGACATCCAGATCCATGTTGGCGTTCGCATCGGTAACACGGAAAGGAATGGGTGCGGGAGTACCGATCTTGTTGTCGATGATCTCCTTGGTGTTGAAATAGTAAACTCTCTGGTCTCTTGCTACATCTCCGCCATAGGAAATACGTGAACCGATCTCCTTGAAAGTAGCTAAAATGCTCTCACCAAGCTTGCCTGAAAAGATACTGGGTGATGTAGAAGCATCATAGGTGAACTGACCGGGTTCAGCACAGATCTCAACAACCTTGCCCTGATCAACGATGATCATACACTGACCGTCATTAACTACGACACCGCTGCCGCTTGTTATAACATTGTCGCTGCCCTTGGTGTTTGAAGAACCCTTTGAAGTTTTTTTCACACCCTTTACTACCAGAACATCCTTGTCAATCGCATCACAAACAAAGAATTCTTTCCACTGATCCGCAAGTACACTGCCTACAGATCCTAAAGCTGCCTGAATAAGTCCCATTTTTGTTTCTCCTTTCAAAATCTGAGTTAATCGGGAGAATGACCCCCTCTGACAAACCATTGTATACCAACTTGCACAAATTTGCAAATATAAATGTGCGATTATTGGTATAAAATTCATCAGGTTATCCGCACTCCCGTTTACATGAATACTATACAATACAACATAGCATCCGGATATCCCCTAAAAGAATGAAATCCATACGACTTGTCATTCTTTTTGATTAATGATATATTATATAGGTCATTAATCATATTTAAGCTGTACGTGAGACTGTCCGCAAACCGGCCACACTGTAGACTTTATTCGGTAAACTCCTCAAAAACCGGGCATAGCTCATGTTTTTGAGGAAAAAATTCACCGAATCACGGCAGTGGTCCGGCCCGGAAAGCTTTTCGGACATTCCGGCGGAAGGGAGTAAAACAAAATGGGGAAGAAATCCATACGTGAGAATAAGAATATTTACCAGACAAGCCGCGAGGCTCTCGAATACACAAGGGAGAAGGCCGGCGAGCTCATGGAATACGTGTCGGCAGACCGTATCGAAAAGATAGAGAGCGGCAAATCACTGCCCCATCCAGATGAGATCATAACAATGGCAGAATGCTACAAAAACCCGCTTCTGCGTAATTATTACTGCACTCATGAATGTCCGATCGGACAGATCCACGCGGACAAGCTGGAATTAAAGGATCTTTCCCAGATCGTACTCGAGATCTTAAGCTCGCTTAATGCTTTCGAGCATGAAAAAATGGATCTGGTCGACATAACGGTTGACGGCGAGATCACCGAAGACGAATATGAACAGTTTGCCAAGATCAAGACCGAGCTGGATGCGGTAGCTGTTTCGGTCAAAAATCTCGAGCTGTGGCTCGATCAGACCATCGCAAACGGCAAAATAGACCGTAAGACGATCAATGAAGCTCTGTCTCAGTTAAAAGAGTGATACACCCGGAAAGCCCGATGTAAGTTCCCATAAAAACCGATACACTCGGAAAGTCTGATCTGTATTTCCATATAAAAGGACGCAAAAACCGGTACCCGGCAGCATACTTTAAGGTATACTGACAGGTACCGGTATTATTTTGCAATCCACGGCAGATCGTCCGATAATTATATCACCGGTTCGAATCTGAGTCTTATTTCGGGTATATCTTTAAGCTCAAAATAGTAATTTTCAGCCCAGTCATCGCCCTGTGCGGGATCATTGACACCATCGGCGGGAGGGGCAAAAATATTAAGATCAGTCCTGCATGCCCCTGTCAGGCGTTTTTTGTAAAATGCGGGCATCAGATCGACGAATTTTGCACCCGGTGCCTTATGGAACCAGTATCCGTTGATCTCCAGCATCAGGTTGGCGCCGGTGAGGGCATCGGGGAAATTAATCTCGGCAAATACAGGATTTTTCTCCATTTCCAGTTCTATCGCGATCCCGTCGGAATCCTCCGAACCGCCCCAGCGAAGCTTTACGGGAGCGATCGGTAAAGAACTGTTATCTTTTGAACCGTTGCCCGTTGAAGCCTCCACGGAACCTATACTCTCGCCTTCTTCGATCACCGGCGAAAAGAAAGGATCGTTGATTATCTCCCTGTAAGTATCCATAAGAGGCCATTCGATGCCCACTCCGGGATCGGAAGGATCTGTAAATTCGAGTCCGAGCCTCCCGTCATCCCTGAACTGGTACAGCGTAACGGCGCTTGCCCAGCGTTCGGGATCATTTTTAAGCATCATATAAAAATCCTTCATGATATCAGCCTGCTTAAAAGGACCGGTAACATCCCCGTCGGCATTCAGCTCGGACATCACAAACGGCTTCTTTATTCCGTAAAGCTCACAGTAACGTTTATAGGTGAGCTTGGTCATTTCATAATTGTATCCTGTATCTTCAAGTTTATGCTGGTTATTGTCCTTCTCTGCGACTTCGAACGGCCATCCCCAGTTAAGGGCTATATATCTGTCGGTTGACCAGATATCTGCGACATTTCCGGCCTCGTGGAACTCCTTCTCCATCTCCAGCTCGAATTTATCTTCTGATATCACCGCTCCGGCACACAGTATCATCCTGACATTCGGAGCGTACTCGGCCATGATCTTTTTGAATCTTACAAAAAAATCCGCGATCTGCTGATAGCTCGCCCGCTTGTTAAATGAAAACCAGCTTCCGGTACACTCATGGTTCATCCTGAGCATGATCCGTCCGAAAGGACGCAGATCATTGGCAATTGCAATGATATGTTCATCCGGTATATTCGGGTCAACTGTAAGCGTAAGGATTACATCCTGTCCGTGCTGCCTGATGTCACGCATACAGGTGAAAGGCTCATCATCGGTTCTTCCGTTATGCCCGCCAAGATAAGGGAAATAATTATCATAAGGATAATCCCATGCAAAGGTTACTTCCCTGTCTGGATATGCGTCCTGCGCACGTCTCGGCCATGTCTCATCAAGCGGATAATAGCAGTACATCAGACTGATCGCTCTGTGAGGTCTGTGAAGCTTGTTCAGGATATATTCCTGACCGACATACGGTCCGCGTTCGCTTCCGTCCCCCAGATCAACAGCACAGCCTGCCGGTGCAAGATGAACCTTTTTTAGTTTCATATGATATCCCCCTTCTCCGTTATATTACGTTATATACTCTATATACTTAATATAAAAGTTAAGATATAAATGTTAAAAACAATAAATTATGGCGGGCTTGCCTAATTTTTTTTAGATTTAATAAATATTGTTGAGCTTCAGATCTGTTTTTTCACAATTGTATATTCATTTCCTGTTCTATAGAAAGGACAAACAAATCTCGGATCCTCTGCCATCCGGGCAAGATCGTCCTCATCGAGACAGCTCTGGGAACAATAATATTCCTCATATTCATCATCATATTCAAAATACATGCAATCCTCACAGTTAGAGGATCTTTTCTGTTTCTTATTATTCATTTTATTATCGTTTGTCTTTTCTACTCACGTAGTCTCGTTTCTGCCCGGATACATTTTAGGGGTCGAAATTTCTTACTACATTTGTAGAAGTGTATATTTTTTAGTATTTTACAGATAAATAAACATCCTGAAAAAGTCTCTTGTTTTATTGTTTTTTTATTTGATCATATTACAAGCTCATTTAGAACTAATTAGTAAATTCTCAAACAATTTATTTGTAATTTAATTTTTCAGGATCACTCAGATCATCCGATGCACCCTTGGCATCTACTGCTCCTTTGATCCTTTCGAGCTCCTTATCCTTCTTCCAAAGATAGCTTAAATGTGCTTCCGTTCCGTTTTTGATCCTCTTGATATTTACAAAATGACGGTGGTACATGAACACAGTAGAGATAAACAGGATCAGCGTACTTATTATAGCTTCTCTGGTCCCTAAGACCTTATGATCCATATAACAATATATCAGAGGATATATTACCGAAACCGTCAGCGGCACGAATACGATGTAATCGGTGACAAATGCTATTATAAGAGCTAGTGCAAGCATTACCACAAACAGCATCGGATCATATGCAAGTATCGAACCTCCAAGACACGCCAGCCCTTTTCCGCCTTTAAAGCCCATATAAAACGGATACATATGTCCGAGGATCACCGAAACCGACGATATCGATCTTACATATATATATTCCGGAAAATACTTCACTGTAAGAGTCACGACCAGATAAGCCTTCAGGATATCGAGCAGTGCACAGAGAGCCCCTATCTTGCCTCCCATCGTGATAACCGCATTGGAACCGCCCGCATTACCGGAGCCTGATTTTCTGATATCAAATCCTTTTATTCTCGCTATTATATACGAAGGGTTTATCGTACCGACCAGGTAACTTCCCAACGCACAGATCATATAAGCCATATTCTGCCTCCGAAAGAATAATTACCGTACATGCGTATATCAAAACATGAGCACCTGATAATAAAGTAACAAAACATGCCGTACATGACATTCCGCCTGTAAAAATCCACCTTTATTACTTTATCACAACCATCGCTAACGTGCAAATAAATTTGTGTCAGTTCAAATACTCCTCTCATCTTAATGACTGCCTCTTTTGGGCACTTTATCCCGATTTGATGCCCATTATAAAAAAATGATCAAAAAAAAGTTTAGAAAGTATAAATAAATCTTTGCATAATCACGTAAAATATGTTATTTTAGAAGAGTGATTTAATGATTTAATTTATTAAAGTGTTATGGAAAAAGGAGGTTTTAGATTAAATCATGGAACGTGATAATTGGTCATCCAGATCCACTTTCATTCTTGCCGCGGTAGGATCTGCCGTCGGTCTCGGTAATGCATGGCGTTTCCCCGGACTTGCCGCAAAACATGGCGGCGGAGCTTTTCTGCTTGTTTATCTGATCGCCCTGTTTCTGCTCGGTATCCCGCTCCTTGCGATGGAGATCTCAATGGGACGCCGCATTCATCAGGGTGTACCCGGCACATTAAGAACCATCAATAAGAAAGCCGAACACATCGGATGGATCGCTGTTTCCAACGGACTTTTCATCTCTGTTTATTATGCCGTTGTATTCGCATGGGTAATACTCATGTTCTTCCTGAGCTATAAATTTGCAGGATTCACCGAAGCTGAAGACGGGATCGCGCAGGCAAGTTCATTATGGCTTACGACCATAAAAACAACCGGAACAACCTCCGGTTACGGTACGATCTCACTTCCGGTACTCGGCTGCCTGATACTTGCCTGGGGAAGCTGCTACTACTGTATCCGTAACGGTTCGGCAAGCGTAGGCAAGGTAGTTCGGTATACCGTCTCTCTTCCTGTACTATGTCTTCTGATCCTTGCAATACGCGGATTCACTATGCCCGGTGCGGGCGAAGGTCTTGCCAAGCTTTTTATCCCCGACTGGTCCGCCCTCTCTGACTCTACTCTCTGGGTTGACGCCATCGGTCAGGTATTCTATTCGCTTTCGGTTGCCATGGCTATCATGTTCGCATACGGTTCATATCTTGACAGCAGATCAAATGTAGCTGTGGATACGATCATAATCGCAGTCAGCGATATGCTCATAAGCGTGCTTGCCGCAATAGTAATGTTCTCTACGATGGCCGGTACCGGAATGCTTGACAATATGACCGCTTCAGGTATTTCAACCGCATTTATCGTATATCCGCAGGCCATAGTCAACCTGACTAAGATCCCTGTAGTCAATGCTATATTTGCACTGGTATTTTATTTCTGTCTGATCACCCTTGCGATAGACTCTCTCTTCTCTATCGTGGAAGGAACCACAACAGCTATTTCGGACAAATTCAAGCTTCCGAAAAAAAAGACCACGATCATCATGTGCATCATCGAATTCTTTATCGGTATCTTCTTCTGCACCGGTGCCGGTCTTGCCTGGCTTGATATCGTGGATAATTTCATCAACAGTTATACCCTGGTCCTTACAGGTATTCTTGAGGCTATTGCAGTCGGATGGTTCTTTAAAACAAGCAAGGTACTTGATGAGATCAACAAGAATACCAGTAACTTCAAGATGCCCACAGTCTGGTTTTATCCCTCGATAAAGGTCATCACGCCCGTAGTATTATCGATCCTGTTCATCTGGAATATCGTTTCCCTGTTTAAAAACGGCGGCATCTACGGAGCCAATGACGGCTATTCGCTTGCTTCGAACATTATAGGCGGCTGGCTCATCATAGCCTTAAGCATCTTCTCCGGCCTGATCGTAAAACTGATCGTCTTCCGCCTTAAAAAGAAAGGCTTTAAAGAGGACGACCGCAACTGGGATTTCTTCAAAAACTGATCCGGAACATCCATAAAGGACTGTGGCAATCATAAGCTGCCGGTCCGAAATAAAAAAATGAACCTGCAAACGGCTTCCGCGCAGTGAAATTCTATAATCCGCTTTTCAAAAGCACACCCGTTTGCAAACCGGATAAGAATTTCTACCGCTTGTGCAGATTGTTTGCAGGTTCATTCTTTGTTCCGGACCGGCATTTCCCGAGTGCTGCAACCTTTTTTCAAGTTCCTGATTGGAATTTTCCAAGTGCTACAGTACTTTTACAGGTTCCGGACCGGCATTTTTCAAGAACGGCAGTCCTTTTTTACTGGTTCCGGATCGGCATTTCCCAAGTATTGCACCTTTTTTCAGGTTCCTGACCGGTATATCATATAATGCCGCAGATCAGTCTTACGATCACGGCTGCGATCCATGCAATGAAGCATTGCCACAGAACGACGCCTACTGCCCATCTTCTGCCCATTTCACGACGTATGGCCGCTATTGAAGCCACGCAGGGTGTATAGAGCAATGAGAATACAAGTAATGACGCCGCGGTTGCGGCAGACAGTGTTCCCTGAACATTCGACTCAAAAAGCACCTTAAGGGTTGCAACAACACTTTCCTTGGCCATGAAGCCGCTTATGAGGGATGTACATATTCTCCAGTCGCCAAGTCCCGCAGGCCTCATCAGAGGAACGAGCAGACCCGAAATCGAAGCAAGGATACTGTCTTTGGAATCCGAAATAAGATTAAAATGAATATCAAAGCTCTGTAGCAGCCATACTACTATGGTTGCTATCAGAATGACCGTAAATGCTCTCTGAATAAAGTCCTTGGCTTTTTCCCAGAGCAGCTGTACCACATTTTTTGCGCCGGGCATTCTGTAATTCGGAAGCTCCATTACAAACGGTACCGCGTCTCCCTTAAATACAGTGCCCCTGTATAACAATGCAACGATTATCCCGACGATTATTCCGAGAAGGTAGAGCCCGACCATTATCAGACCTTTATGGTCTTCGAAAAACGCATTTACGAAGAATGCATATATGGGCAGCTTCGCAGTACAGCTCATGAACGGCGTCAGCAGTATCGTCATCTTTCTGTCCCGCTCGCTCGGAAGCGTTCTTGTAGACATGACAGCCGGTACTGTACATCCGAAACCGATCAGCATCGGCACGATACTTCTGCCTGACAGACCTATCTTTCTGAGCAGTTTGTCCATTACAAACGCCACTCTTGCGATATATCCGCTGTCTTCAAGCAGAGACAGGAAAAAAAACAGAGTCACTATGATCGGTAGGAATGATATGACGCTTCCGACTCCCTCAAAGATACCCTTGATAATAAGCCCGTGAAGTACTTCATTTACACCGGCATTTGTAAGTGCGGCATCAGTCAGTTCGGAAAGTTTTCCTACTCCGATCTCAAGAAGTGTCTGAAGACCGGCGCCGATCACACTGAAGGTCAGCCAGAATACAAGGGCCATTATGGCAATAAATGCAGGGATTGCGGTATATTTGCCCGTGAGGATCCTGTCAATGCGTTCGCTGCGCTCGCGTTCCTTACTGTGCTTGGGTTTTTTGACTGTCGCATCACAGACCTTGCGTATAAATGAAAATCTCATATCCGCGATCGCGGCCCTGCGGTCAAGTCCGCGTTCATTTTCCATCTGGACTACAATATGTTCGAGCATTTCAAGCTCGTTATCATCAAGCTGCAGTGTGGAAATGACCATCTCATCGCCTTCTATCACCTTGCTTGCGGCAAATTTGAGTGGTATTCCGGCGCGGTTTGCGTGATCCTCGATCAGATGGGCTACCGCATGCAGACAGCGGTGAACAGCTCCGCCGTTGTCGTTCTCGTCACAGTAATCCTGAACAAGCGGTTTTTCCTGATAATGGGCTACATGTATCGCATGTGAAATAAGCTCGTTCACACCTTCGTTCTTGGCCGCCGAGATAGGTACGACAGGTACGCCAAGAAGGCTCTCCAGCCCGTTTATTATTATGGTTCCGCCGTTTTCCCTGACTTCATCCATCATATTGAGTGCCACTACCATCGGAATGTTCATTTCGAGCAGCTGCATGGTCAGGTACAAATTTCGCTCTATGTTGGTCGCGTCAAGAATATTGATTATACCCGCAGGCTTATCGTTCAGTACAAAATTACGCGAAACGATCTCTTCGGTGGAATAAGGAGACATCGAGTAAATACCGGGAAGATCCGTGACCAAAGTCAGGGGATGTTCCTTGATCGGACCGTCCTTACGGTCCACGGTAACTCCGGGGAAGTTGCCGACATGCTGGTTGGCGCCGGTCAGCTGGTTGAACAAAGTAGTCTTACCGCTGTTCTGATTGCCGACAAGGGCAAATGTCAGGATCGCGTCATCCGGCAGCGGATCCCCGCTTCCCTTCGTATGAAAACGTCCGCCCTCACCGAGTCCCGGATGTTCGATCTTCTTATGCGGGCGGGTATCCTTTTCAACTATATCATCGACAGCTTCTATCTCAATATTTTCCGCATCCGCAACTCTGATAGTCAGCTCGTAGCCGTGTATCTTTATCTCGACCGGATCGCCCATCGGAGCGTATTTCACGATCTTGACATTGATGCCCGGTATCATTCCCATATCGAGCAGATGCTGACGCAATGCCCCTTCTCCGCCGACGGATTTTATAACCGCACTTTTTCCGATTGCAAGTTCATTAAGACGCATGACTGTATAAATATACCTTTCGATTATTTTGAAAGCTTCTGATCAGATCATCATTTACTGAAATACCGATCATCCAGCCTGTTTACTATCGCATCCGCCATATACATTTTATAGGTAAAACGGGATTTCTGCGCGGGAACGGTACAATGAAAGCATTCAACCCCTTCTTCGGATGCTATCGCAAAATACACCTGCCCTGGCACGCTGTCGGCATTATTGGGATCCGCATTTCCAAAACTGCCTGTGATGCCGACTCCGATATCAGCCTTCATCGCATTTCTGCATGAAAGAGCCATAGCGGCGGCAGTCTGGGCGGAATAAACGCCGTACCTTTCCAGGATAACGACCGGAACTCCCGCAGCGATCTTCGCTTCGTTGCTGTATGTGACATATGCGCCCTTAAGTATTGCGGAAGCGCCCTCTGTATCTGTGATGAGAGAAGCCACCTGTCCCGAAGTACAGCTCTCCATCGTAGTGATCGTCCTTCCGCACCCGATAAGGTTCGTTGTCAGTTTTGCATATTTATGCCTTACATCCTGTTCCTCAACATTCAGAGGGGCATCGGTGATCTCATATGTCCGTAAAGCCGCTTTGATAGAAATATCTGTTAGTTCACTCAAACTTGAACCTCCTGTCGAGAGCGCATCGAACGGCAGATGGTTGCATCGGTGGCGCTCTTTGCACCTATGCAGTCGTTTGAAAGTTCACAAGAACTTTCAAACTAACCATTTGTTCACCGTACAAAAACGGTACCGTAAACACTTTTTAAAACCGTTTGCGGCACCGTTTAAATTCCAAAGCTGCTCTTAATGGCCAAACAGCTTCATTCGATAAAAATTACATCTCGCCCTTCTCAAGCGCCAGTGTTCTTGTTGTAAGATCACAAACCTCGGCGGGTCCGAAATACTGGATAGCTCCGGGGTATGTAAATGCGGTCTTTACAGCCCACTCTTCCCTGTGAGCCTCAAAATATTTGAAAGGAGCGCCATCAAGCTCTACAAGAGCCTTTCTGATAACGGGCTTATCCTCGCCGTTACGTCTTTCCATGTTCATCATCTTGGTGATGGGCATTCCGCCTGCAACCCACTCTTCTGCGGGCTTGGACAGGTTGGAAACCTTCGAAAGGTAACCTGTATAGCCGTACTGGATGAGCATGAATGCGTTGTAACCGAGAGAATAGCAGTAATCCGCATCAAAGTTCGAAGGAAATGCGCATCTGCCTTCATATCCGAAGAAGTGATGCTGGGTTCCGAACTTGCCCTTAAATGTTCCGGCTGCTTTTCTTGCTGCAAGCTTATCGGCAACAAGTGCGGAGAACAGCTTCTCAGATTCGATCAGTGATACCTGTACGTTTCCGTGAGGATCTCTCTCAAGGAAGAGCTGCTGCTGAACGAACTGGGGAAGAATATCAAATACCGCAAAAGCTTCCGCAGAAAGACCGTTCTTGATGAAATCATATTTTGCAGCCCAGTCGGGAAGAGCATTGAACTCATCGGTCTTCTTTCCTGCGAGGAGTTCGTTGATCTCTGCGATGAGCTTCGAGAATTCGGGAATGAATTCAACAATACCCTCGGGAATGATAGCAACACCGAAATTGTCGCCCTGTGCAGCTCTCTTCTCAACGGCATCTGCAATATAATCTGCGATCGAAGAAATAGACATCTTCCTGGCTGCTACTTCCTCACCGATCAGACAGATATTGGGCTGTGTCTCAAGCGCACATTCAAGTGCAACATGAGAAGCCGAACGGCCCATAACCTTGATAAAGTGCCAGTATTTTTTAGCCGAGTTCGCGTCACGCTCTATATTGCCGATCAGCTCGGAATATGTTTTGGTTGCGGTATCGAATCCGAATGAAGCCTCAATATCCTCATTCTTTAAGTCTCCGTCAATAGTCTTGGGGCATCCGATAACCTGTACACCTGTATTGTGTGCTGCCATATACTCTGCAAGAACGGCTGCGTTGGTATTGGAATCATCGCCTCCGATGATAACGATAGCGGTAAGGCCGTGCTTTTTGGCAACTTCCGTAACGATCTTGAACTGCTCTTCGGTTTCAAGCTTGGTACGGCCCGAACCGATAATATCAAATCCGCCTGTATTTCTGAAAGCATTGATATACTCATCGTCAAATTCGATGAAATTATCATCGATCAGTCCCGAAGGGCCTCCCTTAAAGCCTAAAAGTACATTATCCCTGCTTGTTGCCTTGATCGCGTCATACAGACCGCATACAACGTTATGTCCGCCGGGAGCCTGGCCGCCCGAAAGGATAACGCCTACAACCTGCTTCTTGGGAGCTGCTGTATTGCTGCCCTTTACAAATGTGATCTCATTTTTACCGTATGTGTTCGGGAATAATGCCTTGATCTTCTCCTGATCCGCTACGCTCTCTGTAGCGTCTCCAACCTTGACACTGATCTGCGAGATACCGCCTCTGAGCATTCCGGGAAGCTTCGGACTGTACTCGTACCTTGCCTTCTGAAGAGGTGTTACGTTCATCTTGATTCTCCTTTTTCTTGTAAATAATCTCTTTTTTGCGATAAACAATGCAAATAAAGTTCACTTGTTTTTACGCTCGCGGTAAATTATAACACATCATGTCAAGACTGCCAACAAAAAACTCAAACAAGTTGCTTAAAATATTCATCTCTGTATCGATCGGGCGAAGTACTATACAATATAATCCATTTTGAGATACAATCCGGATATATATAATATATAAAAAAGATGAGGGGAGCGGTTTGAAAGCCGTGCATAAGGCATATCTTTCAAACGGTATTTAACATGAAAACACTCTGGAAACTGACAAAAGAGGCCGCCCGCTACAAAGGGCTCTACATAATCGCGATACTTTCCACCTTCGGGCTGACCGTAGTCAATCTGTCAGCTCCGAAAGTCCTGTCGTCCATGACGGGTATCGTCGAAAAAGGTGTCGACAGCAGCGCCTTAGCAGACATTAAAAAACTTGCCCTTATCCTGCTGGTACTCTATCTTCTCCGTGTACTGTTCAGATTTCTGAGCAATTATCTTGCACACCGTGCTGCATGGTATCTTGTCGGAGATTTGAGAAGCCGCCTGTATAACAAGCTTCAGAGCCTTGATCTCGGATTCTTCCATGACAAGCAGACCGGCGATCTTATGAGCCGTATCGTAAATGATACAAGAGATTTTGAGCTCCTGTACGCGCACATGATCCCCGATATAATCACCAATCTTGTTACATTTCTTGGTGTTCTTGTGATCCTTCTTACGATCAACTGGAAGCTTGCCCTTATCACCTGCGCTCCGATCCCGCTCATCCTTGTATCCGGCGTTATATTTTCGAAAATAGTGAGACCTTTCTTTAAAGCATCTCAGAAGGTAATGGGCGAGCTGAACGCCCAGCTGCAGGATTCACTCTCCGGTCTTCATGAGATCCAGGCCTTCGGACAGGAGGAATACGAAGGGGAACGTGTCCGCATAAAGAGCTTTGAGCAGGTCGTGGCAATGCTTCGCGCGCTTAAGGCAAGCGCCATCTTCCATCCCTGTGTTGAACTGCTCTCATCCGCCGGTACCGTTCTGGTCGTTTTCTTCGGAGGATACCTTGCATATCAGAAACAGCTTTCCGTTGCGGATATCGTTGCTTTCGTGCTGTATCTTTCACTCTTCTACGCGCCTGTATCCGGACTTGCCAATCTTCTTGAAAATCTCCAGCAGTCCCTTGCCGGCGCAGAGCGTGTTACCCTGATACTCGATACCCCGTCTGCGATAGAAAACGCACCCGATGCCAAACCGCTTGAAAATGTTAAAGGCGCGGTCAGCTTCGAAAACGTTTCTTTCTACTATGAAAATAAGATCCCGGTTCTCAAAAAGATCTCTTTTAGCTGCGAACCCGGAATGATGGTTGCGCTTGTCGGTCCGACCGGTGTCGGAAAAACAACCGCTACCCAGCTGATATCCCGTTTCTACGATCCTGTTGAAGGCCGTATCCTCATAGACGGACATGATATAAGGCACGTAACGCTTGAAAGCCTCAGACACAACATTTCACCCGTGTTACAGGATACATTTCTTTTTAACGGTACGATCGCGGAAAACATCGGTTACGCACGCCCCGATGCGACAAGGGACGAAATTGAAAAGGCCGCTAAAGCGGCAAATATCCACGAAGACATCCTTCATATGCCCGATGGCTATGAAACTCAGGTCGGCGAACGCGGTCTTCGTCTTTCGGGCGGCCAGAAACAGCGTGTGGCGATCGCGCGTGCCATTTTGCGTAACAGTCCGATAATCATCCTGGATGAGGCAACCGCTTCCGTTGATGTACAGACCGAACGACAGATCCAGGCCGCCATCGGTGAACTGACAGGAAAACGCACGATCATTGCCATAGCGCATCGTCTTTCCACCATAATGAACGCCGATCTGATCCTCGTGATCCATGAGGGTGAGATCGTTGAACACGGGACACATGCCGAGCTTATGGATATGAAGGGCTACTATTACAATATGCAGCTTGCCGGGCATTAAACGCATGCGGATTTTCAAGTGTATTGGATAATCATGCATATATGGGAGACTGTACAAAGATCAGCCACACAGGAGGCTGTCTTCGGTTAAATGGTTTTCGGACAGTCTGACGGGGCATGCATGCAGGTTTGACATCAGGTTCGTAAAATGCTATCATCCATAAGGAAAATGATAAAAAATCTGCTTTTCCTAATAAAAATAAGACCTGCCGCATCGATCTGTTGTACTGTGGCAGACCCGAAAGGAATAATCATGTTCAAAAGAATCATATCGATTACTTTGCTTGTCGCATTGACTGCCGGACTCATTTTGGGATGTAAAAAAGAGGAAATAAATATTCCCGCACCGGACCAGACCGGTCATACGCCCACAACCGGCGTCTCAGAACTTATCCCGACAGGGATCGGAAATATCACTCCCGACCCGACTTTAGTTCCCGCAGAAGATCCTCTCAGTACGCAGCCCACGGAAGAACCCGTCACCGAAGCTTTAACAGCTACTCCCGAACCGACGCCTACTCCTGAGCCCACACCGGTCCCCCGTTTTTATAACGGATCGTTCGATATTCCCGAAACACTTTCAGACCCTGTGGAACGGCTCGAATATATACGTACTCAGCTTATCAATAATGCCGATCACTATAACAGCCTGAGTGACGATAATGAGCAGACCTGGTGTTTCAAGCGCATGAAGGACCACACCGTTTCCGGAAGCTATGAAACCTTCAGGATCACCGATTATGACAGTTTTTATGCAGCTACCGGTGTTTCTGACAGTGATAAGGTCATCTATCTTACATTTGACTGCGGTTATCCTTCGGATCTTACCGTCAAAATCCTTGATACACTTGCCAAACATAATGCCAAGGCCAATTTTTTCGTAACAAAGATGTATCTTGAAAAATGCGGCGATTATGCCAGAAGAATGAAAGAAGAAGGCCATGCGGTATGTAACCACACTGTTCATCACCAGGACCTTCGCGGTAAAAGTGTTGAAAAGATCGCTGCTGAGATCATTGATGCAGCGGAATATTTTTATGAGATCACCGGCTATGAGTTCGATCCATATTTCAGAACTCCCACCGGCGCATATACCAAACGTCTGCTCTCGATCATCAAGGATGCCGGCTACAAGACCGTATTCTGGAGTATCGCCTACGGTGATTATGATAACAATAACCAGCCTGCGCCCGGTTATGTCCTTGATCATTTTACAACCTATCATCACAACGGAGCCATCGCGCTTATGCACAATGACTCCACTTCGAATGCGAATGAACTTGATGCGGTCCTTACCATGCTTGAGAATGAAGGTTACAGATTCGGTCTGCTAAACGAACTGTGATCTGCGGCAGAAGCCTTCTTTACCGTTTCACTTGGAAAGCTTCACAGCCATCTCTATGTGATCGGTATGGGGAAACATATCGACAGGTACTGCCCGCTCAACCTTATACCCCTTTTTCTTAAACAGATCGATATCCCTTATAAGCGTATCCGGATTACACGATATATAAACAATTCGCTTAATGCCTAGTTCTGCCGCGGCATTGATAAACTCCGGGGTTGCACCGCTTCTCGGAGGATCCATGCAGAGGATATCAGGGATCAAAAGCTCCTTTTTACGGTCGTTCCGGTCATGCCCGGTCTTTTCATGATCCGTTTCGCCCGCTTTAATGGCCAGTTCCTTCAGATACTCCGTAGCATCGGAACATATAAATGAAATATTCTCTATCCTGTTTCGTTTTGCGTTGCTTAAGGCATCCTTTACGGCATCGGGATTAAGCTCCACGCCGGTCACATGAGCGGCTTTTCTGCTCATGAAGGTGCCTATTGTCCCTGTTCCGCAATAGGCGTCGAGGATAGTATCGTCTGGTGAAGGCGAAGCAAGCTCCATTGCGGCATTATACAGTTTTCTTGTCTGTTGGGGATTGATCTGAAAGAATGCCGAAGGCGATATCCTGAACCCGAATCCGAGTGAATCGTCAATTATATAGCCCTTGCCTAAGATCACGATATTTCTTTCGCCAAGGATCATGCTGGTCCGTTTGTTGTTTATATTCTGTATGATGGTATCGATCGCTGGAAAAGCTTTTTTCAGGAGCTTTACAAAATTATTCTTTCCTTCGAAATCAACCTGCGAAGTCACGATCACGACCATATACCTTTTCTCACCGTGATACTGTGCGACACGAACAAGGACATGCCGTAAAAAGCCTGTCCTGCTGTCTTCGTCATATATCCGCATCTTATATTTTGACGCGATCTTTCTGATCTCTTCTATGATGGTATCCGCCGTTTTGTCCTCAAGCAGACAGCGGCTTATACCGATCACATCATGGGAATCCTGCGCATACATTCCGCGGATTATATTCCCTTTTTTATCTCTTGAAAATACACTGTGGACTTTATTTCGATAATGGAATGGCGAGTCGGCGCCCAGTATCCTTTCAACCCGGCAGCCGGATGAACGGAAAAGTTTATCGATCCTTTCCTGTTTAGCATTCAACTGCTCCTCGTACGGTATGCCTGTATGACTGCACCCACCGCATTTTCCGGCATATGAACATTGTTCAATGTCATCCGGGTCATTCTTCCGGCTCATAGGACATCCTCTCTTCTGGCTTTCATCTTGGTCTTCATCTCATACATACGTTCATCCGCAAGCCTGTATGCTTCTTCAACAAGTCCGGATGCATTGCTTGCAGTGACTTCATCGCTGCGGCAGATTCCGTAAGAAAAGCTGAGCGGTACGGGCTTTCTGTTTTTATTAAGTTCGGCACAGTCCGCATCCATCTTAGTTACGATCTTACGGTCGGTATCGCCGGTGATTCCGGGTATTATGATAATGAATTCATCGCCGCCCATACGTCCCGGTATGACGTCTTCGTCTCCGCATGCGTCCTTCATCAGCTTCGCAATATCCGTCAAGAGCCTGTCGCCTTCCTGATGTCCGTACATGTCGTTGGTCAGCTTCAGATAATTGATATCAATACTGATTATAGAAAATATATCCTTCTTAAATGTCAGATCGACAAATATTTCCTCACAGCGGGTCCTGTTGGCAAGCCCTGTCATGATATCGACATGAGCAAGCCTGTCCATTGCTTCGGCACGGGCCACCATGTACATGCTGTTCTTCTGGCTTAGGAAAAAGTCCATGAGTATCGCCATAAAGAACACAAAGAATCCGATAAGAAGAAAACTGATGAAGTTTTCAAGCATCCTCGGGAAGAAGGTCTTGTACAGTATAAACCTGATCATATCGAAGGCAAACATTGCAACAATGACAATAAGGCCGATGATCATCGGCTGATGCGTATGAACGCTCTTTCGGAAACGTTTGAACAGTACAGCCGACATAAAGGCTATATTTACGATCAGGATGATATGGAATTCCTGCAGCAAAGCGGGCAGATGGATGATATCCGCAAAATGCAGTCCCATTCCGATCAGAGGGAACATTCCCTGTATTATCATTATAACTTTATAGGTTTTTCTGACCTTTTCCGAGCCTGTGCTGAAAAACTCGATGTAGAAATACAGTGACAGGAAGAACGGTCCGACATACAGCGATATATATTCCAGATATCCCTTTAGCATCAGATTTTCTGAGAATATCTTTATCATGTCATAGTTACACAGCTCCCACACCGCCATCATAAAAAAGGCAGCACCTAAATAAACCAGTCTTTCAAATGACTCGGTAATACGTGAGAACATGCATGAGATCAACATTATTGCAATACACAGGATGATGATCGCAATATCTATCACAAGAAAAAGGCTTTTTTCGGCGATAAATCTTCTGATATAAGTTGCGGAGTTATTGATTACCGGTTTCTCGATAGTCTTTACTCCCTCATTTTCGATTATGTCGTAAACGATCTCAACATGCATTCCCGAATAATTGTCCGGAAGCTGAACATTGTAATGCCCGTAGCCGACCATCAGACTCCCGGGTGTTCCTTTGTTCATTATGAACTTTCCGTCATAGAAGACCTGTACCGCTGAATGATCCTGATAAAATGTCAGCATGGCATTCGGTATCTTGACATTGGGAAGTTCAAACGATACCGTCATATGATCCCCTCTGACGACCGGGGGAAATGAAAATGTCTCTAGATCGACTGCTTCATAAGACTTGCCGTTGATCGTCACATCATACGGTCCGTCAATGACATACGAATCGTCGGGGGCCTGCACAGGATCGATCGAGATAAAGAAGGTTGCGACCAGAACTATAACAAAGAAAGTGATTATCTTCGGAATAAACAGGTGAACAGAATCGGTCAATTTATCTTTAATTTTGAACCATCCACCTCCGTTTCCGAAATTATGTACGTCATCGACCGGTTCGCGTAAAATCAGGCTGCGATCGGTGCGACAGGGTATTAAAACCTGTTATTTAAATATATTAGACTATATATGTTATTTATAAAAATACCTATACATTAT
>JAILIQ010000176.1 GCA_024695205.1 Lachnospiraceae bacterium | reverse complement strand
CCCATGGACACATACAGCATTATGGTCTCAAATACCGTTTTCTTCCACTGCATCGGTATACCGTTGCTGATATAGGATCTGACTGCGATAACGCCCGCAAGTACAAGGATGATGACCTCCGCAGGTCTGTTGGCGGCATGGTCATGTACGCATATAAGGCGGGACCGGTCCGTAAATATCCCGTCATCCCGTGCTGCGTCCGAAGGTATCAGGGCCGGTTCCTGTACATCACCGGAAAGCTGTATTCCCTGTACTCTGTCAAGCAGGATTATCAGCACAAAAGACACCGCCATCAGAACAAAGGGTATCCATACCGGTCCGTTGCCGCTTCCCAAAAGTCTTCCGGTGACCACTCCGAAAGCGCCTCCGCCGACGAATATCCCGGTTTCGCCAAGTCTTCCCTGCGAGACTTTAAGTGTTATAAGCGCTCCGCTGATATGGAGAAACGCATTTCCGATGCTCAGTATCACGAATCCGGCTCCGGCAGCGACTGCTGCCAATGTGCCGATCGTTGCTCCTTCAGCCACCGCAGAGATATTCCCCGCTCCCGGCCGTAAGCACCCTGTAGCCGCCAATCCGGTCAGTGCGCCCGTAACAAGGAGTACCGCGCCGCACACTCCGGGGCTGAACCGCGGATGCTTCTCGCAGAAGGCTCCGACAGGTACCTGTCCGGCAAAGGCGACCGTGTCGTATACAAGCGCGATCGTCCACCACCAGCCTGTTCCTCCGAACACGCGGTACAGGAAGAAGAAGCACAGCACCTCCATCGAAAAATGGATAAATGCATAACCGAAACCCGTTTTAAAATCGATCCTGTTCATAAATGATCCGTATTCCTTAATCTGTAGATGTCATATCTTAAGACAAAAGTCCGGTCCGTATATGATCATCCGTTATTTCAAAATATGCCTTATCTCTATGGAATTGCCCTTTACGTCCACTTCGGCAAACGCTCCGCTGATGATCGGCATCATGGGCGGAAGATGTCCTATATCAAGATCAAGTATCACCGGTACATTGTATTTGCCCAGCATCCCCATAACTGCGGCGATCCTGTCAAAATCGCCCCAGGCATCGTCATACTGCAGCGGTCTTCCGACAAGAAATCCGCTGAGATTCTTCAGCCATCCCGCCTGCTCCATCATCCACAAAGCGCGTCTGATGCTCATCACGTTAAGATCGCAGGCTTCAATGAACCAGATGATGCCGTCACGGGCATATTTACCGACAAATCCGGCGGTCCTGTCAAACGGTGTTCCGATCAGATTTACAAGACAGTCGAGACATCCTCCTATGAGTCTGCCCGAAAATGATATATTGCAGTTATCTCCCGTGATCTCTGCGGATCCGTTAAATGCCCGCAGTTTAAAGTCTTCCGTCAGATTATACGGCGCATAGGGATCATCCCGGCTGTCTGCCTCTTCTCTTTCCCATTTCGGATAATTGCGTACGGTAAGCATCTTCCCGCGCATTACATCAAATGCATCGGTAAGCGATGGATGTACGGGCTCGGCACCAAACGACGGCGCGCAGGGGCCGTATATTGCCGCGGTATCGGCAAGCACAGGCAGTGTAAATGTTAGATTCGTATTGTCCGAATATCCCATATACCACTTCGGCGCCGCTTTTGCGACAGCTTCGAAATCAATGAACGGAAGATCCTCGCACATAGTCTCTCCGCCTCCGCAGGAAATGATCGCATCGCATCTGTCATTCAGGAAGAAGTCGTTTACTTCCGCTCCGCAGGCTTCGGGAGTGTTGGATTTACCGATACCGTTTGAAGCGTAGGCATTCGGTCCGATAACGGTTGAATATCCTTTTTCACCAAATCTTTTAAGTGCCTGTTTAAACAGACTTGTGTACGGTTCTGTCGTGCATCCGAAGGAAGGGGCGATAAATCCGATCCTTCCGCCGTCTTTTAAGAATTCGGGGTATCTCATATCCTGACCTCATATTTCAGTATTCATCGGGAATTCGTATCCGCATTTATCCGGTTACGTTTTCACAGATCACATCATTTTAATTTTAACTTATGACTAACTGTTATGCAATCAATTAATAATGTTTTACCGTATTGACAAAACTGCGCTGAGATGGTATACTTCAATGCGTTAAAGCGTTGTGCTTTAACGCACGAAATTATCATAATCGAGGGGAGTTTAAAGTCGCTATGTTGTTGAAAATCCTGGTTTTGATCGTATTCTTCGGAATCATGATCCTTGTCGGAGTCAATGCGCGCAAGAAGGTTAACGGAGTCAATGATTTCGTTCTCGGCGGCAGAAATGTCGGTCCGTGGGTATGCGCATTTTCATTCGGTACATCCTATTTCTCCGCTGTAGTATTCATAGGTTATGCCGGTCAGTTCGGCTGGCGTTACGGTATCGCCTCTACCTGGATCGGTATAGGCAACGCTCTTATCGGTTCCATGCTCGCATGGGTGATCCTCGGCCGTCGTACACGTGTAATGACGAATTATCTTAATTCCAAGACGATGCCCGATTTCTTTGAAAAAAGATACAGTTCGAAGGCGCTTAAGATCGCCGCTTCGGCAATAGCGTTCATTTTCCTTATCCCTTATACCGCATCGGTCTACAACGGACTTTCCAAGTTATTTGCGATCGCCTTTGATATCCCTTATCAGGTATGTGTTATCGTAATGGCTGCCCTTACAGGTGTTTATGTTATCCTCGGCGGTTACATGGCCTCAAGTATGAACGATTTCATACAGGGAATGATCATGCTGATCGGTATCGTCGCCGTCATAGCAAGTGTGCTTTCGGGACAGGGCGGATTTACCGAAGCCTACAGGAAGCTCGCCCAGGTCGAAGGCGATTTCCCCGGAACTTACTCTTCCTTCTTCGGACCCGATCTGCCCGGACTGTTCGGAGTATTCGTACTTACCTCGCTCGGTACCTGGGGCCTGCCCCAGATGGTCGGCAAGTTCTATGCGATCAAGGATGAGAAGGCTATAAAGACCGGTACCATCGTTTCCACATTTTTTGCTTTCATCATCGGCGGCGGATCTTATTTCCTCGGAGGTTTCGGAAGGCTTTTCGGCAGCGAAGGCGCATCCTTCCTTACCAAGGCAGCTGACGGAACGACTACCGTAGCATATGACGGCATCATCCCCTATATGCTCCAGACTTCACTGAACGATATCCTTATCGGCGTGGTTGTAGTACTGGTCCTTTCGGCTTCAATGTCAACGCTTTCGGCACTCGTTCTTACTTCGAGCTCAACACTGACGCTTGATTTCCTGAAGGACAACATAATAAAGAAAATGGATCAGAAGAAGCAGATCTTCATCATGCGTATAATGATCGTGTTCTTCATCGTCATCTCGGTTGTCATCGCAATGAATCCTCCCGCATTCATCGCACAGCTGATGGGTATTTCATGGGGTGCTCTTGCCGGTGCTTTCCTTGCACCTTTCCTGTACGGCCTGTACTGGAAGAAGGTAACCAAAGCAGCCGTCTGGGCAAGCTTTATTTTCGGAGTCGGCCTTACGGTATCGAATCTGTTCCTTAAATTCACCAACGCGATCAACGCAGGTGCATGGGCAATGGTCGGCGGTCTGATCATCGTTCCCGTAGTCACACTCCTCACCAGGGTAAGCAACCCGAACGAGATCGACACTATCTTCAAATGCTACGAAGAGAACGTTGTCGTACATAAGGCACAGCAGCTGAGCAACTGATACTTTATACTTCTTTTCGTTGACACATGACCGGATAGCACTTAAAATAAGTGCTGTCCGGTTGTTTTATGCCCCCGGATACAGAAAACACCACCACGGGAGCTGTTTAAGACTCCCGGGGCTAAAATATTGGTTAAGGTGTCAAAAGCATAAACGAGGTTAACTGTATCATGCGACTGCGTCATATAGCAAAAGCATTACCGATCATAGAAGAGAGTCCTTTTGTCGAACATGATCCGAAATCACTAAAGGGAAAATGGAAAGAACGGTTCGGAAATGATCATCCGATTCATATCGAAGTCGGAATGGGGAAGGGTAAATTCATCACCTCTCTTGCAATGTTAAATCCAGATATAAATTATATAGGAATTGAGCGAGCCGATTCGGTTTTGTTTCGCGCGTTGCAAAAGCAACAGGAGTTGCAATTACCCAATCTGGTGCTCATCCTTCTGAATGCCGATGAACTGGCGCTTGTATTCGGCAGGGAGGAAGTCGACCGGATCTATCTGAACTTTTCAGACCCCTGGCCAAAGGACAGACACGCGTTGCGCAGACTTACTTCAGAGCGTTATCTCAACATCTACAGACAGATACTTTCCACTGCGGGAAGAGTAGAGTTCAAAACAGATAACAAAGGACTTTTTGACTACTCGATCACGACCGCTCCTTCCTCGGGCTGGAACGTTCTCGATGTTACCTATGATCTGCATCACAGCATCTATTCGGAGGGAAATGTCATGACCGAATACGAAGAAAGGTTTTCATCGGAAGGAAATCCTATCTGTCGGGCTGTTTTTACTTGTAATTCATAACAGCTTATGATATGATTCTGATGTTGTTAATGATTTCACGGAAGGTCTGCGAATGAATTCGACCGGCCTTCCGAGAAATGTTAAATCAATATTTAACTTTTGATCTTCGATCCTGCTTTCATGAAGAAAGTACCGGTGCAGAAGCACCCGGCCGGTTCCATCCGGTCTTACGGTCGGGATCGCCGCGATCAGTACGGACCGGTTTTTACCGTCTGTCTTCGAAGCGGAAAAAAGCTTGCAGGGATACACCCGTTTCTGCGGATCATTGTGCCCTGCCCTAATACTGTGTCACGAAGACACGCATTTTCCGTGAACGGAATCTGTGTGTTTTTGTTTTTGATCATGTCTCAGGGAATTATTCCGGTCCGGATATTTCTATGGCAATCTTTCATTTTTTTATCAAAGGAGTCTTCTCATGAATTCCAAAAACAAAAACCTTTACTCGTTGGTCATCACTGCCGTTCTGCTTGCCATCGGCATGGTCCTTCCGTTTATAACCGGACAGATCCAGGCCATTGCCAAGATCATCAGCCCGCTGCATATACCGGTTCTGATCTGTGGCTTATGCTGCGGCTGGAAATGGGGACTTGGGCTCGGTATCATCCTTCCGCTCCTGCGCGGACTGATCTTCGGCATCCCCGTATTTCCGACCTCGGCGCTTCCTATGGCATTCGAACTGGCAGCCTACGGTCTGCTTACCGGTATCCTTTATGCGATCATGCTCAGGCTCCTGAAAATAAAGAATCATCTTCCGGCAATCCTTATTTCGCTCATCATCGCCATGATATGCGGAAGATTCGTCGGCGGAGCCGCAAAAGCAATCCTGATCTCGGTCGGGATCATCGGAACCAAGGATCCTTTTACATTCTCCGTTTTCTTTACAAGCTACTTTGTATCGACAGCAGTCGGTGCCGTAATACACCTTGTTGTTGTCCCTGCGGTCGTGCTTGCGGTAGAACGTATGAGAATGTCTCCGGTCATTTTTGACTGGATCATGAGCAGATCGAACATCAAAAATGATAATTAAGGAGGATTTTTTATCATGCACATGGCAGACGCACTGCTTTCACCGGCTGTAGCAGCCGTTATGTACGCTGCTTCCGGTACTGCTGCCGGAATTTCGATCCATCAGCTCAAAAAAGAGGATGACACAAGTAAACTGCCCACAATGGCGGTTACCGCCGCACTTGTATTTGCGGGGCAGATGATCAATTACACGATCCCCGGGACCGGTTCTTCGGGTCATATGTGCGGAGGCATGATGCTTACCGCTCTGCTCGGACCTCAGGCCGGATTCCTTTCAATGATCGTGATACTTGCGATACAGTGTCTGTTCTTTGCCGACGGAGGATTAATGGCCCTGGGAGCCAACTGCTGGAACATGGCCTTTTACGGCTGCTTTGTCGGGTATTTCCTGATATGGCGGCCTCTTATGCAGAACAAAACACTGTTCAAGTCCAATTCCAAGGGTGCTATGCGCACCAAGATCATCCTTGCTTCGATCCTTGGCTGTGTGATCACTCTCCAGCTCGGTGCATTCTCGGTTGTTCTTGAAACATCGCTCTCAGGTATCACAGAGCTTCCCTTCGGTGCATTCGTTGCCCTGATGCAGCCCATCCACCTCGCGATCGGCCTTATCGAGGGTATCGTTACCTCCGCGGTTCTCATATTTGTATATGAATCCCGTCCTTCACTGTTAAAGGATGTTGAAGTAAGCCCGGAAAATACCTCGAACCATTCCCTTAAGACCACCATCATCATTCTGGCCGTAGTCACACTTATCGTCGGCGGAGGCCTTTCGCTTGTAGCAAGCTCGAATCCGGACGGCCTTGAATGGGCTCTGTTCGGAAATGAAGAATCCGGTTACAGTGCAAATATGGGCCTTGACGAGGAGGATTTCGGTATTTCAAGCTCCGTTGCCGATACTGCGGGTTCTATCCAGGAAACCACAGCTTTCCTGCCCGATTACGCATTTTCAGGCAGTGACAGTCCCGCAGGCACGACCGTTTCCGGTATCGCAGGATCTGCAATAGTCGCGGCAGTCGCCGTCGGAATATGCTTCCTCGGAGGATTCTTCCGCAAAAAAAAGCAGCTCACATAACCGGTTCCTAACAGTTCCGCAGATCAATCCGGGGCATCTTAAATCCGATGCCCCGTAGTTTTCTTATTACAGCATATGAATCGTCTGGATAATGCACTGCATGAGCTTTCCGAAATGGACGGACTTGCGCAGAACACCTCACCTGTGCACAGGCTCGGGCCGTTGACAAAGCTCCTTACAACACTTATTTTCATAATATTTGTTGTCTCCTACAATAAATATGACCTTACGGGAATGGTCCCGATGCTCCTGTATGTGGTCATCCTTTCACAGATGAGCGGGATCCCCCTTTCGACAGGATTGTACAAGCTCAGGATGGTCCTGCCGCTTGTTGCCGCGGTCGGAGTGATCAACCCGTTTCTCGACCGTGTACCCGTATTCACACTTGGAAATATCACCGTCACGGCAGGTGTCATATCAATGCTCACACTCATTCTGAAAGGTGTATTGTGCCTGCTCGCGTCGTTTCTTCTTATCGCAACGACTCCGGTAGAATCCCTGTGTTATGCCCTGCGCAGACTTCATGTCCCCGGCATCATCGTAACCCTGCTGCTCCTGACATATCGCTATGTAAGCGTACTGACCCGTGAAGCGGCCACCATGACCGATGCCTATCACCTCAGGGCTCCGGGACAGAAAGGAATACACAGATCCGCATGGGGATCATTCTTCGGCCAGCTTCTGCTTCGCAGCATGGACAAGGCCGAAGATCTCTATTCTTCGATGCAGCTGCGCGGATTCGCGAGTACTTCGGGCAATGAATTTCAATACGCCGCAGTCAGGAGCGACAGATCGCGGGATGTCCTGTTTTTTGTGATATTTACGGGTTTTATGGTCCTTGTAAGGTTTGTCAATATCTCACGGCTCATCGGGAGTTTATTTATCCGGTGACGGTTTAATTGGCCGGTAACGGTTTATTTAGCCGGTAACAGTTTACCTGGCCGGTAACGGTTTTTTTATCCGGTGACGGCCGGGATAAGGATTATTTTGGTATGATCATTTTAAATAACGTTTCTTTTTCCTACGATAAAGGAAAAGAAATACTTCACGACATTAACCTTCATATCCGGAAAGGTGAAAAAACAGCTCTGATAGGCGCTAACGGTGCGGGAAAATCCACCCTGATCAAGGCGCTGGTCGGTCTGATCAGCGTTACCGGGAGTATTGCCGTAAGCGGAATGGAAGTCAGCCGTAAGAATCTTGCCGCCATCCGGCAAAAGACGGGACTGGTACTTCAGAATTCCGACAATCAGATGTTCATGCCCACAGTATATGACGATATGCGTTTCGGTCCTTTAAATTACGGTATTTCCGGGGAAGAAACGGAGCGAAGGATCGATGAAGTTCTTGAGAAGCTTGAGATCTCTTCCCTGAAAAACCGGCAGAATCACAAGCTGTCGGGCGGTGAAAAGAAAATGGCCTCTATCGCAACGATCCTTGTCATGGATCCCGATACGGTCATCATGGACGAGCCCTGTTCCTCCCTTGACCCGTATAACCGCCGCAAGGTCATCAATATCATAAAAAGCCTTGACAAGACTCTCCTGATCGCTTCACACGATCTTGACATGATCCTTGAAACCTGTGAACGGACACTGATCATGAAGGACGGACGCATCGTTGCGGACGGACAGACAAAGGAGCTTCTGAAGAACCGTGAACTTCTTGAAAACAACCGGCTCGAGCTGCCTTTAAAATATCAGTTGTAAGATTATTTGAAAAATTTAAAAAAAATGCTTGCATTTTTTAAATTTCTGTTTTATAATGCTTTTTGTGTTCGCGGGAAATGTAAACAATCTGTGAACAAAACAAGAATAGATGCACCTTTAGCTCAGTTGGTAGAGCACCTGACTCTTAATCAGGGTGTCCAGGGTTCGAGCCCCTGAAGGTGCAGGTAAAGTCTTAGGCTTGCAAGTAATGCGGGTTTAGGGCTTTTCTTTTTTTCTGTATTTTTTAAAGATGTAACTTTTGGTTACTTCGCTTTTTGTGAAATCTAATATATAATCTAAAAACGGAAACGATCATACGTAGATCAAGAGAAAAAAGCCGGAATAATTATCAGAAAAATATGATTTTGCGGGGCTGTCGCAGCGAAAAGCGGCAGCCCCGGTTTTTATGCTCTAACAATACCTTGCCTGAACTCGCAAACAGTGGTATATTATATGTGTGGAAATATGCAGTGTCGGACAGAACACAGCCTTTCCCAGACCGATCACGATACGGAGGATCATAATCTTGCTGAGTGAACATAAAGGCAGAATCTTCTGCGTCATGGGTAAATCGGCTTCCGGTAAGGACAGCCTGTACAAAGCGATCCTTAAACGGCAGCCCATACCGTTAAAAACGATCACGACTTATACGACCCGCCCCATTCGCAGTAATGAACATGACGGCGTGGAATATCATTTCACCGCTGTCAATGATTTCCGGAACATGCAGGATACCGGCAAGGTTATCGAATACCGCTGTTATCACACTGTTTTCGGAGACTGGTATTATTTCACCGCCGATGACGGGCAGATCGATAACGAACACGATTATCTGACGATCATGACTCTTGAAGGATATACCTCACTTCGCAGGTACTTCGGAAATGAACGGATCATTCCGATATACATCAATGTGGAGGACGGACTTCGCCTGGAACGCGCTCTGGAGCGCGAACGCAGGCAGGAACACCCGGCCTATGCGGAAATGTGCAGGAGATTTCTGGCCGACAGCGAGGATTTTTCCGGGGAAAAACTGAAGGAACAGGGTATCACGCAGTATTTCGAAAATAATGATTTCGATGCCTGCCTGGAGGAAATCTGCACATTTATCGCGCAGGGAGGTACTTAATACCTGTAATACCTGATCCGCTGACAGATTACGTCCGGCCGGTTCGGGAACGGAGCAGCCAAATACCGACAATCCCGCTGTAACGGATATAGATCGGACGAATACCAAAAATCCCGCCGTACCGGATGTGGATCAGACGAATAACGTCATTCCCGGCATACCGGGCTTGAATCAGCAAAAATAAGAAAGGAGGTTCAGCATGGACATTAAGATCAACCAGACCCAGCCTGTCAGTCAGGTTGAGCAGAAAGCGCCCGTACATCCGACGGACGGAAGCTTTAAATTCACTCTGGTAAGCTCGATCGAAGAAGCAGAGCTTGCGGAACGCCTTAATGCCATGATGGGCGAGATCACCGAACAGGGCGAAAAGATCAAAAAACGCCGTGACATCCGTGATATGAAGCATTACCGTGCTCTGATCAAGGATTTCATGAATGAGATCGTTAACCGCTCACACAAGTTTTCCCGCGAGAACTTCCTTGACAGACGCGGCAGGCACAGGGTATACGGAATGATCAGGCTCGTAGACGAGAAGCTTGACATTATCGCAAGCGAGCTGATAAAGGACGAACAGGACATCATGCTGATCATGGGTAGCATTGATGAGATCAGGGGACTTCTGCTCGATATATTTACATAATTGATCCTGTAAAATACTTATCATAAGTGAGAGGAGGATCCGTATGCATGGCTTTGACGACATTCTCGGACAGGAAACCGTTATAGGTCATCTCAGATCAGCCATTGCCGCCGGCAGGCCGTCTCACGCCTACATATTCTGCGGGGACGAAGGCTCAGGCAAGAAGCTTCTTGCGGAAAGATTTGCTGCGGGCCTGCTCTGCGAAGACCCCGGAGAAGTACACCCGTGCGGTAGCTGTATCGCATGTATGCAGACCGGATCCGGCAACCATCCGGATATCATTTACGTAACACATGAAAAAAAGAACATCACCGTCGGTGACATCCGTACGCAGGTGGTGCAGGACATAGCGATCAAGCCTTATTCGGGGCCGTTCAAGATCTATATCGTCGAGGATTCCGACCGGATGAACGAGGAATCACAGAATGCTCTTTTAAAGACCCTTGAGGAGCCGCCCGAATATGCGGTCATCCTTCTGCTTGCCCGGACTACCGGGGCTTTTCTCCAGACAATCCTCTCAAGATGCGTTATTCTGCGCTTTTCGCCGCTTGACAACGGCATCATAAAGGATTATCTTATCAGAAAGCTTGAGATTCCGGATTATTTCGCGAAGCTCTGCACCGCATTTTCGAACGGAAGTATCGGAAGGGCAGTAAAATACGCCTCTTCCGAGCAATTCTCACAGGCCCGTGAGCTGGTCTTAAGACTTGTTAAAAATATCGGCAATATGTCCCAGGCGGATATCGCTGCGGAGCTTGCCAGAATGAATCCTTCCAAGGCCGGAGAAGGCGCCCTGCCATTTGACGATTATCTTGACCTGATCGGAATATGGTATCACGATGTGCTGATCTTCAAGGCTACCGCGGATCCCAACAAGATCATTTTCCTGAGCGAGATCAGTGATATCAGGAGTCAGGCCGCTTCTATGAGCTATGACCAGGTCAGCGGCATCATCGAAGCGATCGACAGGACCAGACAGCGCCTTAATGCCAACGTGTATTTCGATGTGGCCGTTGAACTGCTTCTTATAAAGTTAAAAGGAAAGTAAAGGAGATTTTTATGACTACAGTAATAGGTGTACGTTTCAGACACGCCGGAAAGATATATTATTTTGACCCTCACGGGCTCGAAATAAACAGGGATGACAAGGTCATCGTCGAGACTGCGCGCGGTATAGAGATCGGTTCGGTTGCTCTTGCTCCCCGCGAGATCGAGGACGAAAAGGTCATCCAGCCCTTAAAGCCCGTTATCCGCAAGGCTGATGACAACGATCTTAAGATCGATGAGGAAAACCGCATCAAGGAAAAGAACGCATACGATATCTGCCTTGAAAAGATTAGGAAGCACGGTCTGGAAATGAAGCTGATCGAATGCGAGTATACATTTGACAACAGCAAGATCCTCTTCTATTTCATTGCCGACGGAAGGATAGATTTCAGGGAGCTTGTCAAGGATCTGGCGTCCGTATTCCGCACCAGGATAGAGCTCAGGCAGATAGGCGTGCGTGATGAGGCCAAAGCCCTCGGCGGGATAGGCATTTGCGGAAGACCTTTATGCTGCAATACTTTCCTGGGTGATTTTGCACCCGTTTCGATCAAAATGGCAAAGGAACAGAACATTTCCTTAAACCCCAGCAAGATATCCGGCAACTGCGGCCGTCTGATGTGCTGCCTGAACAATGAGGAGCTGGCTTACGAAGAGCTTAACGCCAAGCTTCCGAATGTCGGTGATTTCGTTACGACCAGCGACGGAACCGCAGGCGAGGTTGCCTCGGTCAATGTGCTCAAGCAGATCGTCCGTGTCGTTATAACCGATGAAGACGGCGACAAGGAAGCCCGCGATTACAAGGTTGAAGATCTTGCTTTCAAACCCAGAAGACGCAAAGAACGTAAGAACAATGTCGACAGCGCCGAGGAGAAGGAACTGAAAGCGCTTGAAATGCTTGAAAAGAGGGAAGGCGGAAGCCATATCGACGACTGATGACCGTCGGTACCCCGTTTTTCTTAATAATCTGCTATCGGGAGTTCTGGTTTAATGTGCGACAAGACTGTAATAAGACCGGGCGAACGCCTTGATGACTTAGAACGCAACGGCCTGAAGATAATTCAGGATCCGTCGCGTTTCTGTTTTGGTATGGATGCTGTGCTTCTATCGGGTTTTGCCGGTGTTAAGCAGGGTGAGACCGTAATGGACCTCGGGACCGGCAACGGTATCATTCCGATCCTGCTTTCCGCCAAGACCGAAGGGAAGCATTTTACGGGTCTTGAGATACAGCCTGAAAATGTCGATATTGCCAACCGTTCGATCGCCTATAACGGCATCGGGGACCGCGTAACCGTTACGGAAGGCGATATCCGTCAGGCGTCCGAAACCTTCGGCAGGTCGGTATTTGACGTAGTCACCTGCAATCCTCCTTACATGCTGAACTCCCACGGCCTTAAAAATCCCGATTCCGCCAAGGCGATCGCAAGACACGAGATCCTGTGCACACTTGACGATGTACTGCGGGAAAGCGCCGCGCTTCTTAAGCCTAACGGGCGTTTTTATATGGTTCACCGACCTTTCAGGCTGGCAGAGATCATCTGCGGTCTGAAGGAATACAGGCTCGAACCTAAGCGAATGCGGCTGGTCTACCCGTTTATCGATAAGGAACCGAACATGGTGCTCATTGAAGCGGTCCGGGGCGGCAGGCCCAGGATCACCGTGGAAAAACCGCTGATCGTATATAAGGAGCCCGGAGTATATACAGACGAGATAATCGAAATATACAGTTTTTAGAAAGGACTTACAAATGCCCGGAACACTTTATCTTTGTGCAACTCCGATCGGTAATCTCGAAGATATCACGCTTCGGGTACTCCGTATCCTCAGGGAAGTCGATCTGATCGCTGCCGAGGATACCCGAAACAGCATAAAACTGCTCAATCATTTCGAAATAAAAACCCCGATGACCAGTTACCATGAATTCAATAAAACCGAAAAGGGTCCCGTTCTGATAGAACAGTTAAAGGAAGGCAAGAACATCGCACTTATCACGGATGCCGGAACCCCCGCGATCTCGGACCC
>JAILIQ010000157.1 GCA_024695205.1 Lachnospiraceae bacterium | reverse complement strand
TCAGCAGTATCCCGAGAAACATCAGTGTTCCTAAAAGTCCGTAGGCTTCTGATTTGGTATCCCATATAGTACTGCACCGCACATATCCTCCCGCATTGTTTTCCTGCGCTTCGGCATATGCGTTTATCTCTTCTCTGAGAGAATCATACATATTCACAAATCTGGTTTCTTCAAACTTTTTTTCGGCAAGTTCTTCATCCTCGAAATCAACCATAACGGTACGGTCAATATTCGAAGAATACCTGCCGTAAGCTTCACACTGTTTTTTATTGATAAGATCAAATACCTCATCATCTGCAACTACGATGCCGTAGCAGTCCGCTAAAGCATGATCTTCCATCGGAACAATAAAACTGTTAAGCTTTTCTTTCACCTTAAGATCGATCCCGGTAATATCGACAGATGCTCCTGCGGCAATGTGCTGCGAATTGCCTTTCAGCTCGGCGACCAGAATCTCATTTTTACCGAGACTCGCATGGCTGCCGGTGATCGCATTATAATTCTCAAGAGTAACATAAAAGCACTGACAGATACCGTCATACAGCTCGATATTATCCTGCGCGGTCATTGAATGGCCGTCAAATGCGTAAGCTACGGTCAGATACTGTCTGAAAAACGCGTCGGAAATTTGAAGATCATTTTCCCCGGCAGCTTTTTTCAGAGCGTTCATAATGATCTCTTCGGGAATATCCATCCTTCCCTTCGCATTATCATATATCTCCCAGTCTTCTGCAGTCATGACCGCACCGTCGATCATCTTGAGCTTAGGTTCAAATTCCTTTTGCAGCTGCGGATCCATGGTCGAATAGTCCAGCGTAATATTCAGCGGATGCGGAAACTGCTTCTTCAGCGAATCTTCTATGCTCGCGTACAATGTTACGGTAGAGCTCATCATAACGAGCACACAGGTGGCCAGGATCGAGATCGAAGCCAGACCCGCAGCATTCTGCTTCATACGGTACAGCATTCCGGAAACGGTGATCATGTTGCGGCTTCTGTAATAAAACTTCTTATTCCTGCGCAGTGCCTTTAATATCACAATGCTTCCCGCCATAAACAGGAAATATGTGCCCACTATGACAAGGATCACCGCAAGGAAGAACAGATACAGCGCCTTCAGCGGGCTTTTGGTCGTGATCGCGATATAATAGCCTGCCGCCAGAGATACAAACCCAAGGATCGCCATAAGCCATTTTGTCTTGGGTTCCCTCTCGCCTTCATGAGAGCTCGCAAGCAGCTTCATAGGCTTCATCGCGGCTATCCTGACCAGGTTGAACAGATAGATCGCGCCGTAAATACATACAAATATGAATATCGAAAGACCTGCGATCTTTAGTGATACATGGTAAAAACCGAGAACACTGTCAACCTTCAGTATCCTGCAGATAAGCAGGGCACACAGCTTATACAGCACGATCCCGAATACAAGCCCGACCAAAAGAGCCGTAATTCCGGCGATCAGCGTCTCACAGAAAAGGATCCTGCCGATATGCCTCTTTTCCATTCCGAGAACATTATAAAGACCGAATTCGGACTGTCTGCGCTTCATAAGGAAACTGTTTGTGTAAAGCATCAGGATCACAGACACAAGACCGACGATGATCACGCCCATTCCCATTATCGTAGGCAGATAATTACCGCCCTTTACGCTTTTGAGCCTTTCGTCAAACGACAGTGTCAGCATTATGTAGAACACGGCCATAAGCCCGGCTCCCGTACACATATGGGGCACGTAGAGCCTGCGGTTTTTGATTATATTTGAAAATGCAAGCTTTATGTACATTTTCATAGCCTGTCACCACCCGTTGCCAGCAGAGTCAGCGTGTCCGAGATCTTCTGATACATCTGCTCATTATTGTTGTTCCCGCGGTACAACTGGTTAAATACCTCGCCGTCCTTGATGAACAGGACTCTTCCCGCACGTGAAGCGGCAGAAGTCGAATGTGTCACCATTATGATCGTCTGTCCTCCGGCGTTGATATCCCTGAATGCCCTTAAAAGATCGTCCGAGGATTTGGAATCAAGTGCTCCGGTCGGCTCATCGGCAAGTATCAGCTTGGGATTGGTGATGATCGCGCGGGCTACGGCACAGCGCTGTTTCTGTCCTCCCGAGATCTCATAGGGATATTTGTTCAATATCTGGCTGATCCCAAGCTTCCCGGCTATATCCGCAAGTCTTTCTTCCATCATGTCAAGGGGTGAATCCGACAGCACCAGCGGAAGCAGGATATTGTCCCTGGCGGTAAGGGTATCGAGAAGATTGAATTCCTGGAAAACGAACCCCAGATTGTCGCGTCTGAACCGCGCAACTTCGCCTTCTTTGATGGAAGCGAGTTCCTTGCCGTCGATCAGTATCTGCCCGCTTGTCGGCGTGTCAAGCGCTGCTATCAGATTGAGCAGAGTGGTCTTTCCGGATCCGGATTCACCCATTACCGCGATGTACTCGCCCTCTTCCACGGAAAATGTAACATTTTTAAGTGCCTGTACCTGATTGCTGCCAAGTCTTGAAGAATATATCTTCTGCAGGCTTTTTACTTCAAGGATCGTCATTTTACTTAACCTCCGCAATAAATACCGTTTGATGTATTCATATCTTACGTAAATGATGATACAGCATTTTCACCGGTTCAAAAATCGATTCATGTGACAAAACGGCATCCCGAAGTGACAATTTTGTCATTTCCGGGATGCCGGACAATCTCTGACGCTGTCAGAATCCGTACATTATGAGCATTTTCAGCCTGTATAGTACAAAGGCCCGGCCGTATCTGCGTTTCAAAAGCTTCGCTGCTTCAACCCTGCATCTTCCGGTCCTGAGTATTTCCTTATCGGTAGGACTGACCCCGCCATACAGACATTCTTCATGCCTTTCGATGCATTTTCCGAACACCTGCGTGTTGATGTCATCCCTGTCTGCGGTGGCTTTCCGGCTCTTTTTCAGACGCCCGCGGGCATTTTGCAGGGCATATTCCGCAACATTTCTGTTAATGCTTTCCGACTCGTCTTCAAGCATTTTATCAAGTCTTACCCGGTATTCCGAAAGAGTCTCATGCGTATCCCTCCGTATCCCGAGCTGCGAAAGGCTCAGCATCATCCTGTCAAATTCAAGATAATACCTTTCCTGCACAGACATTGACTTTATTTTCCTCTTGCCCAGAAGAAGCCTTGCTGCAAGCAGCATCAAAAGACTGACAACTATGATCGCAAATACGGCAAATACAAGTATTCCCGATACTTTCGACTCTATATGCTCCTTTTCGTACTCCTTATCCTCCTCCGGAACCAGAGGCTCCTCCTCCTTGTGCATATTGCGGAACGCATCTTCATTCTTCATCTTTCCGGATTTTACGAGCCATCCGGCGTATCTTTCCGCAGCCATTCCGGGTGTGGGTTCAAAAGGTATCCATCCTCTTCCCTTGAAATAGACCTCCGGCCAGGTATGACCGTAACCGTCCCTGATCACGGTCGTTTCATATACCGGCGCCTCGGTCTTATACCCCTGTACGACTCTTGCGGGATATCCGAGATATCTTGCAAGCAGACAGAAAGCCGTAGCGTAATGTACGCAGAAGCCTTCTCTTTTTTCCAGTATAAAATGGTTTATGAAATCACCTTCAGTGTGCACGTATCCCGGGATCCCGTCCGTATAAAGATCGTATTTGAATCCCGACAATGCCTGCTCGAGAGCAAGCAGTCTGTCGTAGTCGCCGGGAGTGTCCTTTTCGGATCCGGCGTTTTTTAACACCTCTTCTATCCACTGTTTGACCGAATCCCTGATCTGCGGTGAGGATGTATAGTATTTTTCGACATAATCATGATATTCGTCAAGTTCATCGAAAGTCAGCTCCCGGTAGTTTCCGCGGAGATTTTTCTTTACCGTCTCAAATACGGATATATCGTCGGCTTCCGGCTCCTTGTTCATATAATCGCCAAAAACCGTATTTCCGAGATTCATCTGCAGGAACGAGATATTGTATTCACTGCCGTAGGAAGCATTTCCCGAAAACAGCAGGTGCTCGTTAAGATATTCTGTATCTTTCCTAACCGAGATGTCCTTAAACGAATTCATTTTCACCGGTGCAAACACTATCGGCGAATTTATGTCAACAAAGCGTATCTTTAGCCCGGTTTCGCGGATAAGCGTATTGACCGCCCCGTCGCTGTAACGTGCGGCTCCGTACCAGCTCTCAAATGCGTCGATCCGCGAATAATCCCTGTCTGTTTCCAGAGTATTATACCACTGCCCGTCACGGTATTCGTTAAATATCTCTCCTTTAAGATAAAGATCGCCGAACACGGTAGCATCCGGAGTCACTTCAAACAGCTCTGCCCTGCCGTCGCCGCTGTTATCGTAGTCCATCCTGTCACTCACGTCAAAAGAGACCCTGAAGGTTGAGGCAGTCGTTATAAAACCGTGTCGGGACGAAAGCCTGTGCATCAGCATTTCGATCTTTTCGGAAGTATATTCGTACAGGTTTTTAACCCATTTCCAGCTTATCGGATCCTGAGGTTTCGGGATCACGGCAAGGAGCAGCAGGAATCCCATAAGAAACGGCAGCAGAAATGTCATGTAGAGTCTTGTCCTGTGCCGCCCGTCCGCAGAGCCTCCGGCAGATCCCGATGGCTTTTCTTCCGTCTTTCCTGTCTTATCCGCAGGTCCGTTTCGCGCGATGCGGGTCAGGACGGCCACAAGGCAGAAAATGATAAGTGCCGGAGAAAACCTGTACAGCCCGTATCCGAGGATCAGCTGTACCGTCATGTAAACAAAGGCTCCTGCCACTGCGAGAAGATTTAATATGATAATCCTGTCGCATATCAGAAACAGCACAAACGAAGCAAGACATATCATCATGACAGAAAAGACCGTACTTTCAATGATCAGGACCACGTCCTCCCTGTCTGTCAGAAAATACAGTATAAGACCGACCAGCAACGCCGCGGGGATCATATAGATCCTGACCTTACGGTACAGGAGCAGAAGCGCATTAAAGCCGATACTCACAAGGATCACCGCAAAAACATTGCCGCGCGTAATAACTCCGGGATCCATGTAATCATAGACCTCGAAGAAAACAAAAAGCGCGATCACCGCGGTAAATACCGAGCGATACAGAAAATCATACAGTTCGTCTTCCATCGTCATAGCATTAATCGCCTCTTACATGACCTTTGTAAGATCATCCTCTGGATGCACGGGTATCACGGTCTGGTTCGGAAGATCAAGTATCCCGGATACATCGGCGTCATATCCTACATAATAGACCACACTTGTAACTCCCGATACGGACAGTTCATTCAATGCTTCATTCAGTTCCTTTCCCGCCTTCATGACTATGATGAACGCTATCATGCAGTTTCTGAAGGAAGGCTGTGACAGCAGCTGTCTTGCCATAAAACCGTTATCATCTGCGGCCCTGAACTGGATCGCGGACACGCTTGCCGCAAATGAATCCATTTCATGCAGGCCTGAACAATTCAGTCTGCAGCTTTCGTAAAAAGAAACGTCCCCGGTCTCATCCTGCCGTTCCGTATAAGCCGTGCTCCGGCTTCCCGGTCTTGCAAATTCAAGCCGGGACGGTATTGAGAGCCCCGAATAATAATTTACGAGAGCCAGCGCGATCTCAAGACACTTGTTCTCGACAGGTATGAAAACGTATTCATCGGAAGATATCCTCCCGGTATCAAGATAGATCGCTATTCCCTGTTTTTCTTCCCCATAGGTCAGTCTTGTCTTAAGGTCTCCGGTTTTGGCTGAAAGCTTATGGTGTATGGCCTTTTGCGGATCGCCGGGCATATAATCTCTTACTGCGGCGTCCTGGTCCGTAGAAAGACGGGTATTCTCTTTATATGAATTAAGAGCCGGATTATTTTCGATGCGCAGGCTCTTTAAGGGAACTATCCTTGCGGAAACAACCACTCCTATCGGTTCGGGCACATTGTAAGTCACACTGAACAGCTTAAGAAAATCGGTAATGATTATCCTGCTGATCCCAACCTTATACTCCCCCCGGTACCTGCAGATAAGCTTAGTATCGTATCTGGCGCTTTCATTGGGCAGCAGCTCATATTCATTGTCTTCCGGCATTTTTTCAACGTATGAAAATGTCGAATACATCTTTGTCTTTATGCGGCAGAAATTCAGCAGATATTCATTTTGAAGCACGAAATAATAGGGAACCGGTTCACCGGCGGTGATATGTTTGCTTTGGACGACCTGATAGAGCTTGAAGAACAGATATACCACAAGAAGATATATGTATGAGACAAGCGCGACAAATATAAGACCGAACAGTATCGAATAACTGACCGGTCCGCCGTAAAAGCTCGCCAATACGACTGCGCCGATGCACAGCATAAAATATATTATCCGGTTTCTTTTCATCTATGCGGCTGCCCTCAGGTTATTGTTGAAGATCAATGCTAATCCCGGCCTGACGGTGTTATGGGAACTTCCACCGTAGATACGAGGCTTCGCAGTATCGTTGCGGCATCTTCATGTGCCATCCTTGCCTCAACCGACAATATGAGCCTGTGAAGAAGGACCGGCATATACATGGCCTTGACGTCATCGGGCTTTGTAAAATCGCGGCCGTTCAAAAGTGCATTGGCCCGCGATGCCTGCACCAGTGCGAGCAGTGCGCGGGGACTTGCTCCGAGAACGAATCTGCGCTCCTTACGTGTCGCGTCGACGATGTTGTAAATATAATTCAGGACATTATCGGCAACCCTGACATTCTTCACCTTATCCTGCAATGAAACTATATCATTTACCGAACATACCGGGTCCAGCCGCGAAACATCCTTTATATTGCCTGCAAGACGCAGTTCATCCTCTCTCGAAGGATATCCGAGCGATATCTTCATCATAAAACGGTCAAGCTGGGCTTCGGGCAAAGGATAGGTTCCGGCAAACTCAACAGGATTCTGGGTCGCGATTACCATGAAAATCCCATCTATCGGATATGAAGCACCGTCCGCCGTCACCTTCTTCTCCTGCATGACTTCGAGCAGCGCGGACTGCGTCTTCGGCGGAGTCCTGTTGATCTCGTCCGCAAGAAAGATATTGTTCAGGACCGGTCCGGGCTTGAAAACGAATTCCCCCGTTGCCCGGTCAAAAACGGACAGTCCCGTAATATCCGAAGGAAGAGTATCGGGTGAAAACGATACCCTTCCGAACGAGCATTGTATCGAACGGGCCAGCGCAAGCGCAAGCGTTGTTTTTCCGACACCCGGAACATCTTCAAGCAGAAGATGTCCTTCGGCGATAAGGCAGCATATTACCCTGTCGATCATTGTGTCATTTCCGACAAATGCGGTGCCAATATTTTCCCTGATCTTCCTGATCAGCTCTGCCGGTTCGCCTGCCATATGCTGCCTCCTATACTTTTACATTTCTACACTTCTATGCTTTCTGACCCCATTTTTTTCCGTAAGCCTGACAACGTTAACAATTAGAATGCGTTTCTCTGTTTCTTGAAGCGTTACCGCTTTTTCCCGAACATTTTGCTTCATGCGTCTGGATTGCGCCCGTCAGACTGTCCGAAAACCTTTCCTGCCTAACTCTCACTGGGCGGATCGCCCGACTCTTCCGGCACTTCCGGCACTTCCGGGGCATCATAATCTTCATCCGTGTTTTCTCCGGCCAAAAATGCCTCAAACTGTTCCATCGTCATCAGGATCCTGCGGGGTTTTGTACCTTCTTCGGGTCCGACCACTCCGTCCTCGGCAAGCTGATCCATGATCCTTGCCGCGCGATTGAAGCCCACTCTGTAAGCACGCTGGATCGCCCCGATCGAGGCCTTTTTGTTTTTGATGATCAGCTTTCCGGCCTCAGCAAAATACTCATCTCTGTCATTCTGTATATCTGCTCCCGCCGAACCCTGTTCAGCCTGTCCGGAAGCCTTGCCGTCACCTGCCGCTCCAGCTTCGATATGCTTGCTGACGGCTTCATTATACATGTTCTGCTTGCATTGTTCCTTGATGAAGGCAACAACAGCCGCGATCTCCTTATCGGACACAAATGCTCCCTGCAGCCGGACAGGATTGGAGATCCCCTGCGGTGAGAAAAGCATATCGCCCTTGCCGAGAAGCTTCTCGGCGCCTGCCTGATCAAGTATTGTCCTCGAATCAACCAGCGAAGTCAGTGAAAATGATATTCGCGTGGGGATATTGGCCTTTATGGTACCTGTGATGACATTGACAGCAGGTCTCTGTGTTGCGATCACCAGATGGATACCGGCGGCACGCGCAAGCTGTGTCAGACGTCCGACCGCTGCTTCGACCTCCTTCGGATTGCCGGTCATCATCAGGTCACAGAACTCGTCGATAATGATAAGTATCTGGGGAAGCCTGTCGGGACACTCTTCCTCGGTACCGCCTTCATCATAGTACTTTTCTTCCATGAGCCTGTTATAGGAAGCAAGATTGTTGACCCCTGCATCGGCAAATCTGTTATATCTGTCATCCATCTCGGCAACCGCCCAGTTAAGCGCAGCAGTTGCTTTCTTCACATCTGTTACGACAGGGACCAGCAGATGGGGGATCCCGTTATATCCGACCAGCTCAACACGCTTGGGGTCGATCAGTATAAGTCTTACCTCTGAAGGCTTGGCCTTATACAGTATGCTGAGTATCATCGCGTTGATGCATACCGACTTACCCGAACCGGTAGAACCCGCAACGAGCGCATGCGGCATGCTGGCGATATCCGAGCATATGATCTTGCCGCCTATATCCTTACCGATCGCACATGTGAGCTTTGACTGCATACCGCGGAATTCCTCGGAATCTATCAGTTCACGCAGGGATACCGGAGTCGTAGTCTTATTCGGGACTTCTATACCCACCGCGGCCTTGCCCGGGATGGGAGATTCGATACGAACGTCCTGAACCGCAAGCGCAAGCTTGATATCGTCAACAAGCGCCGTGATATTTTTGACCTTGACTCCCTGCTCGGGATATATCTCATATCTTGTAACAGTAGGCCCGCAGGTCGCATCGCCTACCCGTACGCGTACTCCGAAGCTTTCAAGCGTATTCTGCAGCTTATGTACCATCTCGTTAAGCTCGTTCGGATCCGCGCCTTTTGCCCTGTCGCCTTTTTTGAGCAGATCGATCGGAGGGAATTCATAGGGAGGATTCTTTCGAAGCTCCTCGGCTCTTTCCATCTCGGCTTTGATCTGTTCGGGGGAATTAAAGCCTACGGCTCCCGAAGCTTCTCTGTCGGCCTTATTCTCCGAAGAAGCCGCCTTTGTATTCCCGTTATTCACGTGCCCTGCAGCAGCGCTGCCTTCCGAAGCATTACTGCTGTCAGATCCGGTCCGGGTGTTTTCCCGGGCAGCATCGGCTCTTAGCCCGCCGTTTTGCGGTATACTGCCATCTGAGTTGAAATTATTGCCGGATCCTGCCTCCATGCTCTTCTTCTCATCTGCAGGCGATGATCCTTCATTCTTTTTATCAGCATGCAGGACTCCGTCGCTCTTTCCAGCGGCAGATAAGGCTCCGTCGCTCTTTTCATCATCATAGAAGGAAGCGACCTGCTTTTTAAGCTCTTCGTTAAGCTCCTCCGTATCCGGATAACCCGCATAATCAGGGTCGTCGGGATCTTCATCGATAAAATATCCCGAAGCATTCTCCCTGGTGATCCTTGAATGATCCCTGAGATTGATGACCTGTACGCTGCCCGTATCGCCAAATTTACGGTCAAGTTCCCTCTGCACCAGATCCACGGGCTCATTATCCTGTCCGGCTGTATCGATCGCACCGTCAGCGCTATGTTCCGAAGAGCTCTGACCCTGCTTTTCCTTCAGGGCATCAGAGATCAGTTCTCCCATCTCATAGTCGCTCATTCCGTAGCTTTCCTTGAGTTCCTGATATTCCGGCGTCTCCTCGATGCGGCTGATGTCAAGCCCCATGCCTCTTCGCATCAGACTGTCTATAAAGCTTCTTCCCGCTTCCTTTTTCTTTCTTCTGCGTGAAGCACTGTCAGGTCTTTTCCTTCGTCCCGGATTTATGAGTCTGAGTTCATCATCATTTCCTTCTTCATCGTCAAAAAAGTACTCATCAAGACCATCGAGATCTTCCTCATCCTCATTTTCGGAATATCCGGGTATTTCCCCGTACCTGTTTTCACGACCGGGTAAGGGCTCTTCCCATGCTCTTTCGATCTCTTCTCTCTCTTCACGTTTCCTGCGCCGGTTCTCTCTGAAATTACTGATCCCCTCGGCTGATTTGCGTGTAATGGCAGTCAGTATCGCCTTGCCGAGTATCAGTATCAGAAGTATCAGAAGTCCCGCCACCATAACGCTTCCGGCACCGATATTGCCCAGGAACGGGCACAGTATCTTGCACAGGGCACCTCCGAGCAGTCCTCCGTAGGTTTTCCCGGGCCCCATATAGCCGATCTGTGAATGTGAAAAATAATCTGTAAAGCTCAATTCCCTGTCAAATCCGCCCGCAAAAAGCTGGACCATCGCGGAGATGTCCACCATGATCAGAAAGCAGCATATGATCTTTGACACTATCGAAACATTGCGTTTATTGGATATCGCAAATAAAACGACCGTAAACAAAACAAACGGAAATGCATACCCGAAGCTTCCGAACAGTCCGAAAATGACTTTGTTGACATAACCCCCGAAGCTTCCGCACAGCTTCAGATAGCTTAATACCATCAATACACATAACAGAGCGGTCAGGACCAGCCCGATCTCGTCGCGGATGTTATCATCCCTGTCGGGGACCATCTTCAGATACTCCTCGTATTTAGCGGGAGTTCTGCTCTTTCCTGTTTGGAAATAGCCTTTTCTCTCACGGATCTGCTCGCGTGAAGAGCCTTTTCGTTCGCTTGTCTGCCCGCGTGAAGTGTTTACGGGCCTGGCTTGGGAAGCTTTTGTTTGGCTGCGTGACGGTGATGTCTTTCCCGCTGCGGATGAAGTTCTTTTTCCCGTGTTGCCTCTTGCGGCACTGCCGTTATTTCTGCCGTTCGCTCCCGGCTTCGATGAGCCTCTTCCGGCGCCTGCACTGCCCGAAGTCCCTTTTCCGGTTTTGGACGAAGATGCGGAGCCTGCCTGATTACGCGCAGACGAAGAAGTCCCTGCCGCCTTCCTTGCATTACGGGCGTCACGAACATTTCCGACATATGCTCTTTTGTTTTTATTGGAATCCGAAGCGGAGTTCCTGCCGTTACCGCCTCTTTTTGAATCTGCCATTACAATCCTCCATGATACAAAAACCTGTATTCACAGTTTAGCCTATTCTTTTTCATTATGCAAGCGATCGGAGATGTTTTTTCGAACAAATGTTTACAAAAATCATAGCTGTTACCTTTTATTTTCCCTCCCAAAACCCGCAACGGCAGGCCCGATACCCGTCAGGGTCCAGAACAGCGGAGCGATCGCGATCGAAGAGTCATTGAATATCGCCGCGGTCATATATCCTGCGGTACCTGCAAGTATCGCAAGCAGGATCCCGTGGGCATATTTTTCACCCGCTCCCGTACATGTTCCTCCGGTCTGATCCTTAACCGCCGGATCGGAAAGCTTCAGTTCCTTTATGCTTCCGGCCGCAAACATCACATAATATGCAAGAACCGCCAGCAGTGAGACAAGTCCGGTCTGTACCGCGATCTGAAGATACATGCAATGCGGCTTTGTGACTACAAGACCCCAGTTTCTGCTGTTATAGCTTGCGACAAAATCGGCTCCGGGATACTCAAACACAAAGGTATCGGGACCGCTTCCGATCACGATGTTCCTGCCGATCAGAGGAAGCGTCCTTGACCATAAAAAGCCTCGTCCCGTGGCGATCAGTCCATGGCGGTCAAGCCATGCGTTCGATCTTGAGATCGAATGTCCGATCAGTTTCCCGTAAGGAGTATAATAATAGTATTTTCCGTTCCGACGCGCAAAATACCAGGCTCTTGACGCATAGATCTCGAATCCGTTTAAATTGTCCTCAAGCTGCACGGGCCTTATCGTAAGCCCTTCATACCCGGGATCGTCTATGGTCAGCCTGTTCTTATCGTTCAGCGACATATACAGCTCCTCACCGCTGTCATCTCTGCATGAAAAGCCCAGTCTTTCGGGATCGAAGCTGACAGTGAGCCCCTTATTTTTATAAACGATCCTGACACCGTCTTCAAGTGTCTCTATCCCTGTGACGTCATAGGTGGTCTCTGTAATATTAAATACTGATTTAATTCTTTTCAGATAATCATTGTTCCCGAAAACGATATATACGGCAAGCAGCAGCAGAAAAGCCGTAAATGCGGTGAGAATGATCTTCTTCCGTCCCGTTTTCAAAAGATATGCCGCCAGTATGACCATCGATACTATGAGTCCGGCAAAGCCTGTTTTTGAGCCCGAACCGAACAGGCACACGATCAGTCCGGCATAAACAGCCCCGTATGCGATCTTCTCCCGGGTCTTTTCCGCCTCAAATGCCGCCATCAGCATGACCGGTGATATCAGCGGAACATACGAGCCTACATAGTTAGGGTTCGAAAATGTCATGAACACGCGCCAGATCTTGAATTTGCGGATAAATTCATTCCCGTCGCCGCTTAACTGCCGATAATACTTTGACGGTATCGTAAGCCACCTTCCGAAGCCGCTTGAGAGGATATCCCGGTCAAAGATCTGCGTAAGACCGATCAGTACGAGTATGCCGGCTCCCGCTGCAAGCGCTCTGACAAGGATCTTCAGATCATCTTCATCATTTACGTATAAATAAGCATAATAGGCCGCAACAACATATCCCAGCAGGCACCAGACCGGTTCGAACTGCTCGAATGACCCGGTAAACGGGTAGGGCTGGTACTTTGAGAATATTGCCGATAAAAGTGCCGCTGTCCCGTAAATAAACAGAGGGATAAATGTTCTGTCAAAAGCGAATCTCCTGTTTTTTATGCTTTTATACAATATCAGAATGAGCATCGCCGCCGAAACCGCGATAAATGCGACCATTTTTCCATGCAGTGCGAATTCCGAACTGATCCCTTCATTTGCGAAGAAATCATAGTTTTGCAAGCCGGTATCATATTGATACAGCCTGAATATCAAGGGTATGACCGCAAGTACCATGATGAGCGGCAGAAGGGGCAGTATCCTTGCAGTTATCCTGTCCGGTGCTTTTTTACCTGAATGCTTTGACATATAAAAGCAAGCCTCCGTTGTATTATAAACGTAGTATTTAAGTCCCGAGTGTATATACAATTATGATACCCTATGCAAATAGATTTTACAATTGAATAATAACATCTGTTATGTTAGAATATTGGAAGATGAAAAGCTGGGGCACTCCCTGCTTTTTATATAATGGCAGACGCTCCGGAATATCGCGTCAAAACTATAAAAAGGAGGATGCGTAAGACAATTACGCAGAAAAGCTGATGAGATCATTCAGAAAAATCTTTTTAGTGCTTTTGGCAGCAGCCCTTGTCTTCGGTTTCGCACCGAAACATGCACAGGCTTCCGATGAAGAGAAAGTATGTTATTATGACGGTTTTTACGGCTATGATTACGGTCAAGCCACTGTAACCGATGCCACCGGAAAAGAGATCGCCGTAAGTGAGGCCGTAGCTGACGGAACAACACTCACAGTCAAGATCACACTTAATGAAGACAGCCAGTGGGGAGAGCAGAAATCTATTTACATTCAGGGAAATAACTACGAACTTGATGAAAATAACAGTGCCGAATTTACGATCGATGCCGATTACAGCACCTGGTTTTCAGACGATTTCACGTATAACTGTGTACCTACCAAGAGCTATCCTGTAAAGATCAAAGCAGATTCTCATGTAAAGTCATACGAATTCATCTCCGAAGACGGAAAGGTCAATTCTTTCCCCGCAGGTGAAAAGGAATACAGGATCGACAGTGCATGGGCACTCAGCTCCGGCGCGATCGGAATGAGGATCATTTTCGAGGACGGTTACGAATGTGACACTGCCTCGTTCAATACGGTCAAGGTCAAAGAATACGGAGAGAGCTATACCTACTATACAGGTTCAACATCAATAACATCCGACCCTGATTATTTCTACATTTTTATTTATACCAATTCAACCGTTGAGTATAATCATACCCTTAAGATCGTCTCAAAAGAGAAAAAAGCGGATCTTCTCGACAATAAGAAACTGAACATTGCCGTTCCCAAGGTAAAAACATCGAAGCTGAAAAAGGTCTATGCCAATGATGATTATTATCAGGGATCAACAACCCTCACCTTCGGCAAAGGAAAGAAAGCGACCGTATTTACCATTACCAATTACAGGTACGGCAAAAAAGGAAGTGTTGAATCTTATCTGAATTATGACGAAAACACCGGCAGCGACCTTGCAAATTACGAAGTCTTTGACCTTACGGGCGTGACCGGACTTTCCGATTACGTAGTATACTCACTGGTAGAAAGGATCTATCATTTCTATAAGCAGGGCAAGATCCCGAACCTTAAGGCGATCTATCTGCCCGCAGGCCAGGTCGTAGAGCTTATGTCCTATGATGACGAGTATCGTTACTATCCTGTAGAAGTTATTACTGTTCATTAAGATTTCAGCCTGATCGGTGATATAAAAAGGGGGGTGTCGCACTTTTTAGTGCGACACCCCTTTTTTTATGTTATTATTTTGCATCCTTGATCGAGAAACTTATGCGACCCATCTTGTCCTTGCCCATGCACTTGCACTTAACCTTATCACCAAGTGTAAGGACATCCTCAACATGATTGATACGCTCATTGGCGATCTTGGAAATGTGTACCATGCCTTCCTTGCCGGGAGCAAATTCAACGAATGCGCCGAATTCCTTGATCGAAACAACCTTGCCCTCGTAGATCACGCCCTCTTCGAACTCGGAAACAATAATGTTGATGAGCCTTACAGCCTCATTCATCATATCGGGATCAGTACCGCATACTGAAACTGCGCCGTCATCGGTAATATCGATCTTAACACCCGTAGCGTCAATGATCGCATTGATGGTCTTGCCGCGCTGTCCGACAACATCACCGATCTTGGCGGGATCGATCTGGATCTGGATGATCTTGGGAGCATATTTGCTGACCTCGGGTCTGGGCTCGGCAATCGCTTTCTTCATGCAGTTATCCATGATGAAGAGTCTTGCCTCACGGCAGCGGGCAATTGCGCCCTCTACGATCGGACGGGTCAGGCCGTGGATCTTGATATCCATCTGGATAGCGGTGATACCCTCGGTAGTACCGGTAACCTTAAAGTCCATATCTCCGAAGAAGTCCTCAAGTCCCTGGATATCGGTAAGAAGGATGAAATCATCGTCTGTCTCGCCTGTAACAAGTCCGCAGCTGATACCTGCAACCATACGCTTGATCGGAACGCCTGCAGCCATCAGTGACATACATGAAGCACAGGTGGATGCCATCGATGTCGATCCGTTGGATTCAAATGTCTCGGATACGCAGCGGATAGCATAAGGGAATTCCTCTTCGCTCGGAAGAACCGGGATAAGAGCACGCTCAGCCAGAGCTCCGTGTCCGATCTCACGACGTCCGGGACCGCGTGAAACCTTGGTCTCGCCTACCGAATAAGCCGGGAAATTGTAGTGATGCATGTAACGCTTGGCAACTTCATTTTCATCAAGTCCGTCAAGCTTCTGCTGCTCGGAAAGAGGAGCGAGGGTACATACATCGCAGATCTGTGTCTGTCCGCGGGTAAACATTGAAGAACCGTGAACTCTCGGGATGATATCGACTTCTGCGGCAAGAGGTCTGATCTGGGTGATCTCACGACCGTCGGGACGCTTGTGATCCTTTAATATCATCTTACGTACAGTCTTCTTCTCATACTGGTAAACCGCGTCACCAAGGATCGCAAGCCATTCTTCGTTCTCTGCAAATGCTTCCTCAAGTCTCTCGGTGATTTTGGCGATATTGTCCTCACGGGTCTGCTTGTCATCGGTAAATACGGCAGTTTCCATTTCCTCGGAAGGAACGAGCTCCTTGATGGCATTGAACAGCTCTTCCGGTACGGCATAGCTGTCATACTCATGCTTGGGCTTACCTACTTCGCGAACGATATCATTGATGAAAGCAATGATCATCTGGTTTACTTCATGTGCCTTATAGATAGCCTTGATCATTGTCTCCTCGGGGATCTCGTTGGCACCGGACTCGATCATGATAACCTTCTCGCGTGTCGAAGCAACGGTAAGGTTTAAGTCACCGTTCTTCCACTGCTCCTGATTGGGGTTGATGATCAGTTCACCGTCGATCATTCCGACCTGTGTGGTAGCGCAGGGTCCGTCAAACGGGATATCCGAGATCGAGGTTGCGATAGCCGAGCCGAGCATTGCAACAAGCTCGGGACGACAGTCGGGATCAACGCTCATTACCATATTGTTCAGTGTAACATCATTTCGATAATCCTTCGGGAATAAGGGTCTCATCGGACGGTCGATAACACGTGATGTCAGGATAGCGTTCTCGCTTGCCTTGCCTTCGCGCTTGTTAAATCCGCCCGGAATCTTTCCTACTGCATAAAGCTTTTCTTCGTATTCAACACTTAACGGGAAAAAATCGATACCTTCTCTGGGTTTCTTGGATGCTGTCGCGGTTGAAAGAACAACCGT
>JAILIQ010000091.1 GCA_024695205.1 Lachnospiraceae bacterium | reverse complement strand
GGGTTTTCTGGCGCTTGTGATCATATTTGCCGTATGGGCTGTCGGGACAAGGTCGGGTCGAACCTTCGGAATAAGCCTGCTTGCCAGATTTATCCATCAGAATGCCGGAACCGAGATAGATGATCCCAATTATGTTCCGATAACTTCGGATCCGAACGAGATAACACCCACACTCGAGGCAGGTATAATTCCGGGCGTTGAAAATCCCGAGATAACAAATGCAGCGGGAGAAACCGTACAGATCAGGAGCGAGGATTACGTAAAGACCTATCTGCTGTTCGGTATCGAAGAAATAGACGGTGCGGCCAATACCGATGCAATACTCCTGGTATCGGTCAACAGTCGTGACAACACGATCAAAATGACATCGATCCTCAGGGATACATATGTGAATATCCCCGGATTCTATCCGAACAAGATCAATTCGGTATACGCAAGAGGCGCAAGAGGCGCCCAGACAACGGCGGAAGCGCACAGGAACGGCGCCGAGCTGCTTGAAAAGACGATCGAGCAGATGTTCAGGATAGATATTTCCGGATGGGCCTGCGTTAACTTTAAGAGATTCGAGAATATCGTCGACAGACTCGGCGGCATAGATATAGAGCTGGGCGAGGCAGAGGCCAAATATCTGAATAAGACGAATTATATCAGTAATCCCGAATACAGAAACGTATCACCCGGATGGAACCATCTGAACGGTAATCAGGTACTCGGATATTGCAGGGTTCGTAAGAAAGAGACCCTCGGCGGCGCGAATAATGACTACGGACGTACATTAAGGCACAGAAGAGTCATCAACGCGATCATCAAAAAATATACCAGCTCGGGTGTAACAGAACTCCTGCCTATCTTAAGAGACTGTCTTGCCTATATTTACACAGATCTTTCGGAAGACGAGCTGACATATGTTATGTCTACGATTGTAGAAAACAAGATATACACGACCAAGTCGCTGAGGATCCCTGTTGACGGAACCTTCAAGGACAGCGGCAAGAAGGGCGTGGATAACGGCTATACAAACGTTACCTGGACACTTGTCATGGGTGACAAGGTCGAGGAAAACATTACCAAGCTGTATCAGTTTATATTCCTTGATGAAGAAAACAAAGAGGTTAACAATGGAGCACAATAACACCGGCGATGATCTGATCGAAATAATACCGGATGTTGTACCCGAGGATGATCACGATATAAAGATATCCGGCTCGGAAGCCGGACATGGGATTTCGGAGAATGCCGGCAGGGAAACCGAACCGGGTATTTTTGGAAATTCCGGTGCGGAAGGCAATCCCGGCATTTCGGAAAGTGCCGGCAGGGAAGAAAATCCCGGTATTTCGGAAAGTTCAGACAGGGAAGACAATTCCGGTGTTTCGGAAAGATTCGGTAATACGGGTGGATCCGGCAACAACGGCCAGACGGCAGTCTTGAGCGGAGCTGACGAAAGCGCCGGTCATGAAGCTGCCGTAAGCGGAGCCGACGAAAGCGCCGGTCATGAGGCTGCCGTAAGCGGAGCCGACGAAAGCGCCGGTCATGAAGCTGCCTTAAGCGGAGCGGATGAAAGCACCGGAGAAAATACCGTACCGGATTTTGCTTCGACTGCCACAATACCGGATGAGAACGACGATGAGATAAAAATTGCGGGACCGATAGCGCATTTTAACCGTCAGGAGAACGAAAACGATGATTTTTCGGAGGAACTTGAGGAAATAGAGCTCGAACAGCAGGATTATAAGATAATGGAGGAGATAGGAGATGCCATTATCAATCAGGTTGAGATCGAAAGCTGGGATCAGATACCGGATCGGGCAGAGCTTGAAGATGATACCTACGGTGATGACAAAAACGGTCCGGAGCTTGAAAATGAATCTGCTGAGGAGGATGATGAACCCGGTGATCTTAAATCGGCGCTGATCGGTTTTTTCACAAAGCTGCCCAAATGGGGCTATGTTGTGATCGGAAGTGTGCTTGTGATCGCAATTTTCATGCTGTGGCTTACGATGTCGGCCGCAGGACAGGGGATACTTGTCAGGATAGGCAGCAGGTATATAGCAAATAAGGTGACCTACAGACCTGTTGTATCGGTCGAGGAAATAGAATACATACCTGACGACGATCTCGAATACGGAAGAGAAGGAGCCGAGGTCACGCAAATTCCGGAGATACCGGACACCTATGAAGTGGTGACTCCCGATATAACACCGGAACCGACACCGGTAATAGAGCAGAAGAATGTTTACAACGTCCTCATAATAGGCGAGGAAAACATTGATTCGGGTTCGCCGCGCGGCAGGAGTGATCTTCTTATGATCGCTTCGGTCAATATCGAGCAGAAAAAGGTCAAGCTTACTTCGATCTTAAGGGACAGTCTTGTGGCCATACCCAATCACAGCGACAACAAGATCAATGCCGCATATATGATAGGCGGGGTATCGCTTCTGTATGAGACTATGAAGGTCAATCTGGGCATGGAATTTGATAATTACTGCCTGGTCAACTTTGACAGTTTTGAGAAGATCGTTGATGTGATAGGCGGAGTCGATATTGAGCTTACCGCCGAAGAAGCAGCATATCTGAACAAGACCAATTATATATCAAAGCCTGAATTCAGGAATGTACAGGAAGGCATCAACCATCTGAACGGCAATCAGGCCCTCGGTTACTGCAGGATCAGGAAAGTTCCGACAGCGGACCTGCAGTATATGGACATCGGAAGAACGGCCAGGCAGCGCAGGCTGATACGTGAGATATTTGACAACGTCAGCAGGATGAACAATGTTGAGATGATGGGTTTTGTAAATAAATGCATGCCTTTCCTTACAACAGACATAACATCGGAACAGCTCGAACTGTTCATACCGATGCTTTCGTCGATCAGTCCGGCGCTTTTTGAAGAACTGCGCCTGCCGGTGGAGGGAAGCTATCACGACGCACGACTGCGCGGTATGCTTGTTACGCAGATAGATCTTACGACCAATACCGAAGCATTGCACACATTTATTTACGGAAACTAAAAGCTCTGTGTATAAATGAAAGCATTACCGGGCCGGAGCGTCAAAAATAAGTTACTTACAGGGAAAAGCAGTCCTTTCGGGATTGCATGGAGGGTTTCAGATGGAAATACAGATGTGGAGAAGTATACTTGAACCGTATGCGCTCGCGGTGGATGAGCTGAAGGTCAAGTTTGAACATATCCGGGAGGCATACAGAAAGGACGGTCTGTATTCCCCGATAGAGCTTGTCGACGGACGTGTAAAGAGTATATCATCCATTTTGGAGAAGGCACAGAAAAAGCATATTTCACTCGACGATATAGAGACACAGATCGACGATATCGCGGGAATAAGGATCATCTGCCAGTTTATTGAGGATATTTACATAGTTGCCGATCTGATCAGGAAAAGAGCGGATATGAAGATCGTCGAGGAGCTCGATTATGTAAAAAATACCAAGGCATCTGGCTACAGAAGCTATCATATGGTCATCAAATACAGGATAGAAACGATCCACGGACCCAAGGATATCTTCTGCGAGATCCAGATAAGAACGCTGGCAATGAACTTCTGGGCTACGATAGAGCATTCCCTGCAGTACAAGTACAAGCAGAACATGCCCGAAACACTAAGAACAAGGCTGCTTAAGGCTGCCGAGGCGATAGTCGTTCTTGACAGGGAAATGTCGCTTGTGCGCGGCGAGATCATGGATGCCCAGAATTCATTTACGGTAAAATCAAACGTTGTTGCCGATATCCTGAACAATATCCAGAATCTGTACAAGGTCGCAAACAAGCGTGAAGTTGTAAAGATCCAGGATGAATTTTTCAAGATATACCAGGAAGGCGATTATGATGCCCTTACGCAGTTTGCGAAGGAGCTGGACATCATTTCCGAAGGATACAGAGCGCAGAGTCTTGGTTGATCAGTTTGAAAGTTCAAAAGAACTTTCAAACGACTGCATCGATGCAACCATTAGTCACCGATGCAACCATCTGATACTCACTTCGTTCGTATCATGGAGGTTAAAGTGTGGAGAACAGGCGGATGGACGGATTTTCTTTACCGGACAGTTTTGTCGAAAAAATGGGAGAACTGCTCGGCGATGAGCTTGACAGCTTCCTTGACAGTTATAATGAGCCTCATAAGTCGGGTCTGCGTGTCAATACCCTGAAAATAACACCGGAGGAATTCGAAAGGATCGCTCCGACCGGGATACGCAGGGTAAAATGGATCCCGAACGGATACTACTATGACGGGGCTGAACAGCCCGCCAAGCACCCCTATTATTACGCAGGCCTTTATTACATACAGGAGCCGAGCGCGATGACCCCGGCCTCCCTGCTGCCGGTCGCAAAAGGCGCAAGAGTTCTTGATCTGTGCGCAGCGCCGGGAGGCAAGACGACCGAACTCGGAGCGAGGCTGAAAGGCAGCGGAGTTCTTGTGACCAACGATATCAGCAATTCCAGAGCCAAGGCGCTCTTAAAGAACACGGAACTGTTCGGTATCAAAAACGCGATCGTGATAAGCGAAGCTCCTGCCAGGCTTGCGGAGCGCTTTACGCAGTGGTTTGACAGTATCCTCGTCGATGCTCCCTGTTCCGGCGAGGGAATGTTCCGTAAAAGTCATGCCATAATAAAGAACTGGGAGCAATACGGAACGGGGTATTATGCCGGCCTTCAGCGAGAGATACTTCCGAGTGCCGTGAAAATGCTGCGCCCGGGGGGATATCTGCTGTATTCGACATGCACATTTTCAACCGAAGAAGACGAGGGGACGCTAACATTTATCCTGGATAATTTCCCCGAGATGGAAGCCGTTCCGGTCATAAATGACGGGGATGAGGCCTACGAAGGGTTTGCAAGGGGGATCCCGCGGTTTGCCGACGGAAGAAAAGAAGCGGAGTATGCCTTAAGGATATATCCTCACAGGGTTGAGGGAGAAGGGCATTTCGTCGCACTGTTCAGGAAAAAGGACGATGCCGCGACGTCATGCAATATTGAAGATGACAGCGGGGCAGATGAAGAAAAATCCGGTTTCGGGGTTCAGAAAAATATATTTATGAACCGATACAATGAAAGGGTCCGGAAAAACAGGAAGATACCCGGTCAGGCATGGGATTTCCTGGAAAGGATAGGGTTTGAGATCCCGGCCGAAAGACTTGTCGTGCGGGACCAGAGGCTGTATCTTGTACCACCGGAGCTTCCCGAACTTGAGGGACTCCGTATTCTAAGGACCGGACTTCTGCTCGGCGAGATAAAGCAGGAGCGGTTCGAACCTTCGCAGGCGCTTGCCTGCGCGTTAAAGGCCGATGAATATGACAATGTCATCGAGCTGGATCCCGAAGGACCGGATGTGATCAGGTATCTGAAATGTGAATCGATAGAGACCGGAGCCTCGTGTACGGACGGTTTTGTCCTTGTCTGCTGCGGACCGTATCCCCTCGGATGGGGAAAGGTTTCCAAAGGAAGACTTAAGAATAAGTATCTGCCGGGCTGGAGGATGATGTAGAATAAATTGAGACTGGATAAATATCTTGCAAATAACGGCTTTGGGAGCAGAAGCGAGGTTAAAAAGCTCATCGCTTCGGGAAAGATAAGTGTTGACGGCACAGTGATAAAGGACAGCACATATAACGTCGGCGAAGGCAGTGTCATTTCGGGGACCGATGCAGCCGAGGGACACAGAGTAAGCACCGAAATGACGTATTATATGATGAATAAGCCTTCAGGTGTGGTCACGGCGGCTTCCGATGCGACATCGCCTGTCGTTATGGAACTGCTCGGAAATGACAGACGTCCCGGACTGAATCCTGTCGGGCGTCTTGATAAGGATACCGAAGGGCTTCTGATCATAACGGATGACGGTGAACTGAACCATTTTCTTACCTCACCCAAAAGGAATGTGCCGAAAAAATATTTTGCGATCCTTGACGGAATCCCGGATGAAGAAGGCATTGCAAGGCTTAAGGAAGGGATCCGGTTTAAGGAATTCACCTCACGGCCGGCATTGCTCGAAATATCCGAGATCGACCGGAAGGCCGGAACAAGCGGAGTGTTCATTACTGTCACGGAAGGTAAATTTCATGAAGTAAAACGACTTGCGGCAGCCATAGGATGTGATGTAAAATATCTTAAGAGGACTATGTTTGCCGGTATCGAACTTGATGAAGGACTGGCTCCGGGAGAATACAGAAAAATGACCGATGCAGAGACGGACATGCTGCGCAGGGCCGTAACGAAGAATGACTGACTGCGGCCTGAATGTAAATGACGGAGGACTAAGTTGCTTAACGGTATTGAGGCGGTTATTTTTGATCTTGACGGTACTCTGATCGATTCGATGTGGATATGGAAGGCCATTGATATAGAATATCTCGGAAGCTTCGGGATAGAGTATCCCGAGAATCTTCAAACCTGTATCGACGGGCTGAGCTTTACCGAGACGGCGGTGTATTTTAAGGAACGTTTCGGGATCGCCGACAACATAGATGTGATCAAGGCAAGATGGAACGATATGGCGCGGGAAATGTACGCACACAGGGTCGGGTTTAAACCCGGAGCCCGCGATTTTCTTGACGGACTGAAGAAAAAGGGTATCAAAACAGGTGTGGCTTCAAGCAATTCGATAGAGCTTGTGGAAACAGTGCTTGATGCGTTAGGGGTCAGGGATCGTTTCGATGAGATACATACAGCCTGTGAAGTACGGCACGGCAAGCCGTTCCCCGATATCTTTCTTCTTGTTGCCGAAAAACTTGGGGTTGAGCCGCAGAAGTGTCTGGTGTTCGAGGATGTCATACCCGGGATTCAGGCCGCAAAAGCAGCCGGGATGAGAACGTGCGCGGTGTATGACGAACTCTCCGAGCCGGATGACGATAAAAAAAGAATGATGGCGGATCATTATATCATGGATTATTCTCATGTAGGAGTGTAATTTATGGGTGGTACACTTTCTGATTTCACGATCAATTTCGGTGTCGCCTTTCAGATAGCTTTTCTGATGCTTGAAGCGGGCGTCTGTTTCAGTGCGGCCATTTTTATGGCCAGCAGGACCAGCATGGCGGCGAGCAGAAAACATCTGATAACCGTTCTTAACAGTTTTGCCGGAATACTTCTTCTGAATGATTCCATGGCATATCTGTTCAGAGGCAGGGCGGCTACGATCAATTTTGTGATGGTCCGTCTGGCAAACGGGATAGTATTTATCTTCACGGATCTGATCATTCTGGTATATATCATGTTCATTTCTTATGAACTTTTCGGAACATACGGACTTAGCAGGAAGAATCCTGCAAGACTGCAGATCGGTCTGGCCTACGCAATGATGGCACTTGGCGTGATACTGGTTGTGATCTCGCAGTTTAACGGGATGTATTATACATTTGATGAGAATAATGTGTATCATCGCCAGGAACCGATGTATATCGTTGCAAATGTGATCCCTGCGGTCGGCGTGATCCTGGTATTTACGGTGCTGGTTCAATACAGAAAACATGTAAAACCCATAAAATGGCTCATCCTGAGCTCCTGTATAATCCTCTCCAGTATCGCGGTTGCGTTCCAGAGTTTTCATTACGGAGTTTCGTATCTGAATATCGCTTTGGGAATATCATTTCTCATGATGTTTGTCGAGAGCGTTATGTCACAGGCCAAGGAGATCATGCGTGTTTCAAGGACAGAGATCAGGACCGGTCTTCTTAACGAGCACGGATGTATCGAACAGCTTAATTCGATGAGAAATACCCAGGAGATCATGGAATATGCCTCGGTATTCATCGACATTGAAAAGTTTTCCACGATCAATCGCAAATACGGCATGGATGCCGGCAATGAGGTCCTTGTCAAATACGGCGAGATCATCCTGCAGAACCTGAATAAGGATGAATACCTCGGAAGACAGGGCAGTGACCTGTTTATCGCCATTATCAGAAAGAAGAACGTGGACAGGCTGTTAAAGCTCCTTGAGGGTATCATTGTCAGCTTCGGCGGTGACAAAAAAACCGGAGAGGGACGCAACGAAGTTGTGCTTTCTGCGGCTTGCGGTGTATTTGAGATCAACGAAACGGATCTGAGCGGAGAGGATATCCTTTCCAATGCATATCTTGCGCTTAATCATGCCAAGACCGTGATCAAGAAGCCGGTAGCGTTCATGACAAGTGAACTGCGCGATTCCATCGACGAGAAGAAGCTGTTTGAACTGCAAATCCCGAAGGCACTTGAGGATAATGAATTTGTTCCCTACTATCAGCCTAAGGTCAATCTGAAAACAAAGACCCTCTGCGGCGCCGAAGCCCTTGCCAGATGGATACATAACGGTGTTCTTATATCTCCCGGCAAGTTCATACCAATGATGGAGATCAACGATTCTATATGTGACCTTGATTTTTCGATTTTAAAGATGGTTTGCCAGGATCTGGACGAGTGGATCAAGGAAGGCCTCAATCCTCCTCCCGTTTCGGTCAATTTCTCCAGGCGTAATCTGTCAAATCCCGGGCTGGCCGAGGATATAGACAGGATCGTAAGCGACTACAGGATCCCCAAGAAGCTGATAGAGATCGAGATAACCGAAACCAATGACGAATTTCCGATAAGCGTACTGAAGAACTTTGTTCAGGAAATGCATAAGCGCGGATACCGTACCGCGATCGACGATTTCGGATGCGGAAGTTCTTCTCTGAGCGTACTGCGTGAGATCACCTTTGATGTGTTAAAGATCGACAAGGAATTTGTCGACAACGCATATGCCAAGGATCTGACGATACTGAGCTATATCATCAAGATGGCCAAGGCGATCAGTCTCGAAGTGGTTGCCGAAGGCGTTGAACAGAAGGATCAGGTCAATACCTTATCTTCCCTGGGAGCGGATGTTATCCAGGGCTATTACTATGACAAACCGCTTGCAAAGGAAACAATGCAGCAAAGGCTTATCAATAAAAGCTATGAATAACGGAAAGATCGGAGGGATCGTCTGTTGAAGAACGAGAACAGAAAAGGCAAAGGAGAAGTCGGATATATCTCCTATATGAAGAAGAAGGAGCTTCTGTTTGCCCTGGGCCTGTTTTTGGCGGCAGCCGCCGTATTTGTTACGGGGCTGGCGCTAAATGACTGGAACAAAGGAAATGTATTTACTATCGCAGCCGCAGTGCTGATCATACCGATGGCCAGATTTCTGACCCAGTTTATTCTGCTGCTGCCGTTTAAGTCTGTTTCGGAAGAAATTGCCGCAGAGGTGGAACAGGCCGCAACGGGAGGCAGCATTATTTATGCCGACAATGTGATAGCTTCGACCGAAAAGGCAATGCAGCTTTCATTTATAGTTATAACTTCGGACAAGGTTTTCGGTTATACCGGAAGAGAAAAGGAAGATGCCGCAAAATGCCGTGAATACTTAAGCAGTACACTAAGACGCAGAGGCTATGATTTTAAGGTCACCGTGACCGATGACAAGGCTAAATTCCTTAATATGCTGAAAAGCAGTGATTCCGCGGCCGGAATCAGATTCGAAAATGAAGAGGCAAAGCAGCGTTTTGACGAGACAAGATCAGCTCTGTGCAGGGACCTTGAGAGTATCATGGTATAGAGGTGTGAATTGAAAGAATTTACGATTGGGAAAAATGAAGACGGAAAAAGGCTTGATGCCGTGGCTGCGCTGATCATCCCGAATGCCGGCAAGGGGTTTGTCTACAGGATGCTGCGTAAGAAAAATATCGTACTGAATGACAGAAAAGCCGAAGGAACCGAAAGAGTCCGGGCAGGCGATGTGATAAAGTTTTATTTTTCCGACGAAACCTTTGAAGGATTTGCGGGAACCGCGCAAAGCGGAACCGATACGGATGCGCCGGATGGTTTCGGTGAAATGATCGTCTATCAGGACGAGGATATAATGCTGATCAACAAACCGGCAGGAATGCTCTCACAGAAGGCCGACGCTTCAGATGTTTCGGTAAATGAGCTGATGATCGCCTATCTGGTCGCAAATGGAAAGATGAGCGAAGATGAGCTTAAAACCTTCAGACCTTCGGTCTGCAACAGGCTGGACAGGAACACTTCGGGAATCGTCTGCGCCGGAATAAGTCTGAGGGGGACGAGGGAACTCACACAGCTCATACGCGACAGAAAGATCGGAAAATATTATCTGTGCATAGTATGCGGAGAGGTCATAAAGCAGAAGGTCTGTCTCAGATCATTTCTGAGCAAGGATGAAAAGAACAACAGGGTCAGGGTAAGCAAAACGGAGTTTGAAGGAGCGCTTCCGGTAGAAATAGAATACAGTACATTAAAGGCGGCGGACGGGTATTCGCTGCTGAAGGTCAGACTGATCACCGGGAAAAGCCATCAGATCAGGGCACAGCTTGCCTCGGTAGGTTTTCCGATCGCCGGGGATACAAAATACGGCAGTAAGACGCAGAATGACTTTCTCAGGAAGAAATACGGCATAAAAAGACAGCTGCTTACCGCATACAGTCTGGAATTTCCCGATGATACATGTCTGGAACGGGTCAGGTCAAAGACATTTACGATACCCGTTCCGGAAGATTTTTTTATAGGTTTGTGATATATCGGCAACCATCAGCCGATCGGGTAAGATCAGCTTCGCTGACCTGACTTTCGGCTTGGAGATTAAAAATATGGCAATTTGGAATTCGAGGGGACTAAGAGGCTCCGGGCTTGAAGAAGAGATCAATCTGACAAATGAGAAATACCGCGATAAGGGGCTGGCTCTTGTACAGAAGATACCCACTCCTATAACTCCTATCGAAATGGACAAGGAACGCGGCCATATAACACTGGCTTATTTTGAACAGAAAAGTACAGTCGACTATATAGGTGCGGTTCAGGGGATACCGGTATGCTTTGATGCCAAGGAATGTCAGACCGGAACGTTTTCGGTTCAGAACGTACATGAACACCAGGTTAAATTCATGGAGGATTTTGAGAAACAGCAGGGGATCGCGTTTCTGATAATCTACTTTAAGGAACTCGGAAAGTATTATTATCTTCGCTTCAGTGAGCTCAGTAAATTCTGGCAGCGGGCCGCTTCGGGAGGAAGAAAGAGCTTCCGTACGGACGAGCTTGATGAGGAATATTTTTTTACTCATAAGGGAATGTTTTATGTTCCGTATCTGGAAATGATACAGAAGGATCTGAACACCAGGGAATAGCAGGAATTCCGATGATGAACATTTTCTCTTGACAAACCCGTTCACAGAATGTAATATTATTTTATTCTGCTAATTTGGTAGCAT
>JAILIQ010000229.1 GCA_024695205.1 Lachnospiraceae bacterium | reverse complement strand
GCTCTCTGCACCGATGCATGCAGTTTGAAAGTTCTTTTGAACTTTCAAACTTTAACCCCATGTCGAACTACACATTTCCGACTATAGTCCTTCCTATTCTGATTATATGTCCAAACCCGCTGAAAATCAACAAATATTAGCCCATTTATCATGATCCGTTTACCGTTTTTCGCATCCCTCAAACAAGTGAAAATAACAGATATCTTCGGATTTATGACATATAATTATTGAAAATTCCGTCATTTTGGGATATCATAAATGAGAAGTCAACGATACGAGACACAGGCTTTATGCATGCTTATCGGTCCTGACCAATATGTTCTGAAAAATGTAAGGGGTGCGGCCTTTATGATCCGGTCGTGCAGGAAGGAGAAAAAAGAATGGGTTTATTTGACAAAGTTATGAGTTCAGTTAATGATGTGGTTTCCGGTTTGGCAGGTGGCGGTGCCGGCGGTCTTCAATCCGAATGGACACAGGATCGCACTATCAGGCTTGCAGATCCGATGCCCGAAACACTTGAACAGCTCAAAGCCGCTGTAGACGTGAAGGATCCCGGAAGCGTTGCGGCATATTGGGTATACGCTGTTATGTGCCTTACCGCCGATTATGATATCGGTATGTCTATGATGAAATATCTCTTTGCTGATCTTGAGCCCTTCGGAAGAGGCTTTACCGAAGGCGGCAAGATGGGAAAAGCAGGATGGGATTCGTATTTTAACGAAAGACTTCAGGATGACGATTACCGCTGGCTTCCCCGCGCATATTTCGAGGGTGCCACAGCCGCAAACGGTTTCCATCCCTCACAGCCTCTTGCTGTAAAGCTCTACTACAACAAGCCCAACACCGAAGCAATCAATGCGCAGACTCTTGAGCAGCTTGGCCGCCTGAATGTTGTTTATTATGTACGCAGTAACGCTGCAGGCTATCAGGTCAACCTTGAGCTCAGCCGCTTTGACGGAAGTGACCGCTTCTATGTAACCAAGGGCACCGCTTCGTCAGGTCTGTTCTATGACCAGCGTTCGGCACTTACCGCAGAAGCAAGAGCCAAGCTTTACAATTAAGGCACATCCGTACTTACGGCTACTGTCAACTTAAAAACAGGGCTGTCACTTCAGTGACAGCCCTTTAACATTATCAGCTTTATTTTTCGATAATTATCCGGCAGCATCCGGATAATACTTACGAAGCTGTGACAGGACATAATTCTTACGGTGCGGCCTTGGCTACAAGTTGTGCCAGTTTCCTGCATCTGGTGATCATTGAACCGGTTATGAGCACATACTTTGTCCCGTTCTGTGTGGGATCGTTCAAAGACATGGTATTACAGCTTTCCACACATCTTTTTACATACGGATGATAATGCATGAGCGAATAAGGGAATTCCTGGGTATTGTACCTGTAATTATTGAGGATATCCCTTGCTTCCGCATATGTAAACCTCATGTAGTCGAGAACATTGTGAATGGCCTCACACACCGCAGTTCCCATCTTGCCGACACCGTTAAAATACGCTTTTACTTCATTATCGAGTGTAGCGATCCTTGCGATCTCATCGGCAAACTTGGAAATCTCCGGAAGCAACGTCAGGCTCTTGGTATCGGAATCGAGTATGGTATAATAATTATAGAAAGCCGAATCCTGCTCGAGCTTGTCGTTGATGATCACATTAAGAGGGAATGACTGCTTGATCTCGGCGGCCAAATGGTTAACAACCAGCTCATAGTTGACCTCATACGGATTCTCTTTTTTGACGGGAATCTCATTGCAGATACTTGCGTTCGTGTAACGGCTCGTTATCGTATAGAATTCTTCGCAGGCATCATTGATTATCTGGAGGATCTCTTCGTTGTGCGCGTCACGCATGAGAATGTCCTTGCGCATGACTCTGTAAGCCTGCCTTAAGAAACCGCTGTTGACGGCTTCCTGGAGGTACTGGTAGACATTGTTGAACTGCTCGCCGCCCTTGCCGTTTACGACACGCCACATTTCCATTGCTATCGTAAGATCTTCCGGGGTCTGACCGATATCATTATTGACCAGCTTATCAAGGTCGGGATAATCAATGCCCTTAAACCACTTATTCTTCTCGCGGAAATCATAAAATGTGCCGAATAACAGTTCATCGGCAAATGCAAATACTGCCTCCTCTGCCGCGGAATAGCCTTCCCCCAGATGAAGTTTTACAAGCCCGTCGAGAACCTTTTGGGACAGGGCAGACAGCTTATCGGAAAGCGCCATGACATCGGCTTTATGCATATACAGCGCATCCAGCTTGTTACCGCCTTTTTTTTCGTCGTTTTCTTCAGCTGTCACGTTATTGTTTATTTCTTCAGGCATCGTACTGTTCCTCCTTAGAATCTGCTCTCATATGTCTCAATATACCATCTTCCGCCGCCGATACGCTTACAGATATGGCTCGAAGGAGAACCGATCTGTTTGCCGTTCTTATCGAAAGCCGCGGTCTGGACGATAGCCTCTTCTTCCTTTTCACCGTATGCCTGCTTGATCTTGGCCTGTTCATCGTCATCGAGGAAGAAATTGTCTATGCTCTGGTCATCATAGCCCTTTAATACACGGATAACAGTCTTTTCGGAAATGATATTCGCATGAACGTATTCGCCGTGGAAACGCTCCTGATGAAGATCCCAGTGATAGGTGAGCAGGCTCTGCTGTACAGGGTTCTCTTTTCTTGCGGGATTGATGCAGTCAAGATAAAGAGGATAATTCTTCTCCTTGATCGCATACATAAATATTTCCACAATGCGTTCGGGCGTAACATCCGCAGGTACTTCCTTAACGGTGTAGAAGCCCTCTTTCAGCGCCTCAAGCTTATCTTCATCGACAAATTTACCGGTATGGTCGCCGCTCTCATCATATACGCCCATGATATGTCCCGGAACATACAATGCTATCGGCTCCACAACCCAGGCCATAACCGGCTTCAACGCCTTACCTTCGCCCGCATCCGGAATATCATAGGTTATACCGCAGATCTTGCCGATAACGGACCATTCGTGAACATCCATCATGGTGGTATCCACCTGGCGGCGGTAACGCTTTACAGCCTCATAAGGTCCGAGCCATTACCTTCCGTCGATCTTCAGGAAATACATACCGTCCGAACGGGTTCCGCTCCAGATGTATTCGCCGTCGGCGCCATCGAACTGATTATCCGGATATCTGATCCCGTCCAGCACAACGATCTTATCCTTCATGTCATCAATAGTATATTTCTTGAAGTCCGGAACGGGGAAATTCTTCTCCAGCCTGTTTTCAGCATTTGCTGCAAGAAAATCATTCCATGCCTTCTCACTTGCATCCGCGAAGTGTTTGCGAAGGTTCTCCTCATTTTCAAGATAAACGGTCATGGCAGGATCCACTTCGTTGATGTTGCCGGCTCCGCCCTTTACACATGCCTTGGCACGTGCATAAAGATCCTTTATCCGCGTGTCCTCAGGGGCAAATTCAACAAGCATCTTTATCCTGCCCAAAGCATCTTCCTTGTTACGGAAAACATAACCTGCGGCTCCCTGTGCGCGGGCGACTTCCTTCTCATATTCCTCAAGATAATGTGTGGCCTGCGAGATACGGGAATCCAGATTGGATTGATCTATGGTAAATACTGAACTGTCAAACATATCCTTATTTCCTTTCTGTATAAAAATAATCGATCAGCTGCAATATTGCCCGATAAACAGCCTCTTTATCATCGTGGTCATAAGCCTTAAGCATATATCAGGCTCAGATGATCAGAATTTCTCCGACCAGTATTCCTGTCCGTAAATATCGGTAAATTTGTACATTCCGATATACTTGCTGCCGATAACGGTATCGCTTACAACAAGCTCTCCGTTAACCGTCATCTGCTCTCCGAGATAATAGCTGTCGCTGTAGGTACCGTCGTATCTGTAATGATCGCAGAGGAAATCTATCTTATCTCCGTCAACGATGTCCACAAGACCCCTGAATTCGGTCTCGGTAACCGAAGCGTCATATACGGGCTCCGCGCCTGCAACACTGCCTTTTCCGGTATTTACATCGATAAGGACGATGATATTGACCCTCTCACCGTTCAGCATGGCCGGAACCTTGCCCTTCAGCGTATCTCCTGTAGTATCTGTATGATAGAAAGCAACGGGCTGATTGTTGATAGACAGCCATGTTCCGTCGGTATCCGCGATCAGATTACCGTAGTCATCGATCCCGTAAAGATTATCAAGTCCGAGGTCGATATAGCCTTCGCCGTCGTCTACAAATACGTTTAAGTCAACCTGCTGGATCAGCTTCCAGTCATTTGCGGAAAGCGGGATGTACTTGTGTCCGTCCAGATCGCTCGACCATCTGAGCTTGGATGCATCAAGCATGTTGGCGCTTAAGTAATTGGCGATATCATTATCGCTCATCGAACTCATGGCTCTGCCGCTCGTGCCCGTCAGTGACGAGATCAGTCCGAAAATAGCGTCAAAGGTCTGATCTCCGCCGCCTGCTGAGCCTCCGCCAAGCAATGAGAGCAGTGAGCTCGATCCGCTGCTGCCTACAGCCTGGCCTGCTCCCTGAACACCGGCAAATTCCTTGATACAAGCCGAATACTCATCATCAAGGCCAATCTGGTCATAGGTCTGTGTTGCCGAATTAACCTTTGAAGAAGATGTCTTGCGGTAAGGGAAATAGATCGAGATACCGTAAGCATTCGTCATATTTGACGATGTTCTGTTGTATTTTACCGCTGAAAGCAAAGTATCGGCAAGATCCTTGCCTTCTTTGGTATCCAGATTCAGCGCAAAATTGATAAGGTCGATCTGGTCTATAGGTGAAGAGGTGCAGAATTCTCTGGCGTCGCTTCTCGCATCGGAAACCGTCTCGTACTGATTGCCCTTGATCAGCTGTGTGGTGCTCTGTGAAAATGCCTTGAATTCATCGCTGACCGTTGATGACAGCTCTGCAAGGTCCACAAGCGAAAGGGTTGTCTGCTGTCCGGGGCATGACCTGTTGCATTCGTCAACAAAGTCATCGATTATGTTTTTACCGATCTCGGTCGTGGGCATTGAAGTATTGTCCGAGAACTTTGTCAGCCAGTTCGTGTAATACCAGCCTACTCCAGGTTCTGTCTCCTCGGAGGAAATGGCATAATCGGCATACTTTGCGATCATCAGGTCGGTCTCAACCGTTGCCATAAGACAAGCGTCGAAGCCTATAAAATCATACTTAATTCCGGCGTCTTTTAATGCCTTGTCAATTCCCGCAAGAGTCATCGAACCCGATGACTTGTGTGTCTCGTCATAACCGTAACCCGAGAGCGATCCTCCGCCGTGATCCCAGAAGATCAGCATATTACGGTCAGCCGGGTAGTTCTTCGAAGCATATTTGATAAATTCGGTCAGCGTAGCGGGATCGGTCATCGCCTTGTTGCCCATATTATTCTCAAGGCAGGTCATCTTGCCGCTTGTAACCTTATATATCTGGTTGTTGGTTGAGCTGATGCCGTTTGTCTTCCATCTGCTGCAGCCGCCTGTATAAACTATGATATTGATCTTGTCGGAAATGGTGGCACGCATCATCTCGTTAAGATCATTGGTCGCCATCCCGTGCTTGCTCTCAAGGTCGGTACCGCACATATAGACCATCATTGTTACGGTATCTTTTCCGTTGCCCCTGATCGTGGTATATTTGCTGCGGGCTTCCGAGCTTACCTTGGTATTGAGTGTACCGGTATTCTTGGACGAAACCCAGTTACTGCTCGTTCCCGAAACATTCTGGTAAGTACTGCTGCCGAAGCCCGAAGCGATCACACTTCCGGCAAGCGAGCCAAGGTTAAGTCCGCCTGTAGACCCGCCGCCCAAAAGGCTGCCGACGATGTTTCCTGCGCCTCCGCCCACAGAACTTCCGGTATTTGTCGAGCTTCCGCTGTCGCTTCCTCCGCCGCCAAACAGAGAGAAAAGACCTCCTCCGCCGCCCAGCACTAGGATCGCAACAATGATGATTATCTTGAGCATTCCTCCGCCGCCCGCTCTCGTGGGGCCGGATGAATATCCGCCTCCGGACGGTCTGTTTCCGGAAGGACCGCTCGGTCCCGAAGATCCAGGCATCCCGCTTCCGCTGCCGACAGGACCTGTTCCGAGTCCGTCTCCTCTTTTATGCACTCCGTTACCCTGACCGGTAACATTTTTTTGTCTTCCGCCGTTTTGTTCAGGCATGGTATGCACCTCCTGCTTCACATTCTTTATGATAATTTTTTAAGATCGAAAACCATCTTATACCCGTGAAGTATAGCATTTTTTAGGATAAAGTGCAATAAATATATCTCACCCCTGCTCGCCCGGTTACCTGTTCACCTTTATGATCGCATTCATTCCCGGCATGAGCGGCATCCTGATCTGCCTGTGATCGTCCATCTTAAGCTCAAAGCCTCTGCGTGCTTCGGTAACGGATTTTACATCAGGTGCAAATTCAAGCGTTACACTATCCGAATAAGGCAGATCCGAACGCAGGATATATGTGTCATTATCGTATGCAAACAGCATGATGCCCGAACCGCCGAGCAGCTTAAGCGGCAGCTCGTTAGTAAAAAGTCCTCTAATCACGTTCAGCACATCTGCCGGATAATTGTACAGATCCCCGTAATTGTCGGGAATGGTGATAATGCTTATATGTCCTTTTCCGTATCTTGCCCGGAGCACGATCGGGAAATTATTGAACTTCGCATAGCCTGCCGCAAGCTCCCAGATATCGTTTGTACAATAATCGATCTGGGAGATCATGACCGGATCGAAGCCCGGAACACGCCCGTCAAGATTGATCCCGTTATTATGAGTGCCGGCGTATTCGTGTACGACAGCCTTTCTGTCCGTTACGGTAATATTTGCGAACTGCCTGAACTCTTCGGAATTCTTCTTCACAAATCCGCTTGTAACGATACATTCCCCGCCTTTAAGCATCGTTTCCTTCATCTTCGCAAATACATCGGGATCGGCCGATGCTCCCTCACTTAAGAACACTGTTTTGGCTTCTGTGGGATACTCTATGCTCGGCTCAAACGGGATTCCGCACATTCCCAGATACGAATGAAGATCGTTCTCACCTCTTGCCCTTCCCGGCCTGTATGCTGCGGCCCCGACAGGATTGCCAAGCTTATCGAGATACTCGTCGCATTCCCTGAACGCCTCTCCCATTGCAGGAGCCATAAGCCTCCACGGGCCTTCTTTCCTGAGCGCACCAAGGCAGAACAGCGTAACCTCCTTCGCCTTGCCGAAAAGCGTCAGATACCCCTGCTCAAGGTAAGAAGTCAGATTGTAATTGCAGTCAAACGGATCGTACCAGCCGCCCAGATTTCTGCCGGGAGCGGCACTCTCAAGATAACGCATGATGAAATATCCGAGATATTTCGGAAGATGCTGCTGGGAATACTCGGGATTCCGGGTCTCGGTGCCCGTATAGATCGAATCGAAATACTTCGGCTCATTGATCAGATCATAGCCTGTCTCATTATAATACTCGAACCACTGAGGATATTTGATGATCACATTGACCTTGGGATTGATCTGCTTTGCGGTCTTCATTACCACATTTTTGGTCGCCTCCAGCTTCTGCGCCATGCGAAATTCAGCCCAGCTTCTGCTGCCCTTTCCCTCAATGCACTTCTCACATCTGCAGTTCGTAAAATAGAAATCGTCGAAAATGAACTCGTCAAAAGTCTGCGCACACAGTTCAACAGCCTTCTTAAGATCATCGAGATGTTGGGTGTTCGAATAACAAAGCGACTCAAAGCCCTCGGTACCGACCGCGCTGGTCGTGATACCGCCCGAGGTTTTGATCCCCTTATCCTCAAAGAATTTCTTTACTTCAAGCATATGCTCTTTTGTGGCCCATTGGTCACCGCGCCAGTATTCAAGATAGACCTTGTCGATATGTACAGGTCCTTCGATATGGCTGAATGCCTCCTCAAATGCGGCAAAATCCTTAATGCTGTTAACATCTCCCACTGTACAGTAGACAGCTGTAGTAAAATTTCTGTAACCCTCTGACATTATTGACCTCCTCTCAAAACCCCATAAAACCGATATTTATGATCTCGAAAAAACAATACCCGGTGTATTTTTAAAATCCGGATATTACAGCTACCGGCACATATCCTTATCGTGAAGGCAGCATTGTGAACGGTAACATGCTACATAAGCATTTTAAATGAATTCCCGGCCACTTTGAATACCCTGAAAGCAGTTTTACAAAATTCTACATAACAAAAACAAGATGCTACTGTTAACGCAATAGCATCTTGTTTTGATCTTTCTTAACCGTCCCCTTTTTTCACCTTATTTTCCGGAGATCACGATCCCGTCGATCGCGATATACGGTACAACGCTTCCGCCGTCAAGGAGGACTTCCTTCGAAATACTGCGGATATTCTTAAAGGCTTCGCCAAGATTACCGTTTACCATTGTTTCGGTAACGGCACATTTAACCTTGCCGTTCTCGATCAGGAAGCTGTTCTTGGCAACACCGGAGAACTCACCGTTTGTTCCGGGCTGTCCGCCTGAGAAACCGCCGAGGATCAGGCCTTTGTCAACAGATGCGATCATCTCTTCAAGAGTCTTATCACCGGGTTCTACAACCAGATCCGAGCCGGTATTCTTAACGATTTGACGTCCGGTCTTGTTTGCGCCGTACAGGCTCAGCCAGTGAGTTTTAAGTACGCCCTTGTCGATGAGCGTTACTTCCTCGGATCTGAAGCCGTTTGCGGTGCCTCGCTCACCCATAACGATCCTGTCATCATAAGGCTTTAAGGCTATCGTGAGCTTCTCATCCGCAACCTGCTCGCCGACCTTGTCAAGCCACAGGCTTGTTCCGTCGATGACAACTCCCTCGCCGATATAGTTCGACAAAGTCATGTAAATGAAATTCTGGGCAATGCCGGGTGTAAGGATGACCGTTCCTTCGAATTTACCCTCAATCGTCTCAGGATAAATGCTGTTCTGCACGTTCTCCAGACGGCTCTTAAGATCGGCTATTTCTATAAAGGGCTTGTCAAGATCCTTTGCGGAGAAGCCTGTATAATCAAGTCCTGTTGTCTTCTCGCCGTCACTTGCACATATTTCGATCGAAAAATGATACTGTCCGGCAAATGCCTCAAACTCGGTACCGTTCGAATTGCGCGAGATCCATGTCCACCTGTCGTATGAACCGATCGCGCTCATAATCTTTACCTTCGGATAATCCCCGGCCACTGTCTCAAGGAACTCCTTGATACGTCCGATAAATTTATCCATGTCAGGCTCATAAACACCCTGTCTGAACACGTCCTTACCCTGATCGGGTGCAATGTCGTGGCAGGGATCCTCAGAAGCCGATTCTGCGGCTGCAATACCGTCGTCCGCCAGCTTTCTAAGTCCTTCATCGGTAATGTCGTTTCCGCTTACCGAACCCATTTTTTCACCAAGAAATACTCTTAATGAGCCTGAGTTGTTAAATACCGTACGAAGCAGCTTGAAACCGCCGTTTTCAAGGTTCAGTTCCTGCTTTTCCGACTTTGAGAGCGTATATGTGTATTTTTCTATTTTTTTATCTTTCAGAATGCCGTCCATTACATCGGCAGTCATTCTTAAATCATCCATTTCAATTCCTCCGTGTATTTTCGGTTAATACAATTATTCCGGCTTACCGTTTCCTACCTGCCGCCGATCATGATCTTGCATCTCATATGCGGGCCGCCCATTCCTACAGCCATAGGCTGCTTCTTGCCGCAGAAGCCGCTTGAAGACCACTCTACTTCATTTGAGACCATATCAACGGTCTTGAGCATCTCAAATGCGACGCCGGAAACGGTTGTATCAAGCAGAGCTCTTCCGAGCTTACCGTTCTTGATCTCATAACCGCAGGTCACGCCGAACATGAACTCGCCGGTAAGGTCGGCCTGTCCGTTACCCGAATCGACCAGATAATAACCGTCCTCAACAGACTCGATCAGCTCTTCAACCGAGTTCTTACCCGGAAGTATGCATGTATTACGCATTCTGATAATAGGCTCGTCGGCAAATGTCCAGCCTCTTGCATTGCCCGCAGGCTGCATTCCGAATTCTGCCGCGCTTTCCCTGTCGTTCATATAACCTACAAGAATGCCGTCTTTAATGAGTACATCGTCAATCGCCTTTGTCCCCTCATCATCAAGATATACAGGTAAAGGTGCAAGCTTGCCGTCATAGGTATTTGCGAAGTCAACCATTGTTACAAGATCTGAAGCGACCCTCTTGTTAAGGCTCGGTCCCGCAACACTGCCCCCGCGTACCAGATCTGCTTCTACGGTATGTCCTACAGCCTCATGGGCAAGCATTCCGCCCATCATACCGCCGAGAACCACGGTCTTATAGCCTGCCTCCGCGTAAACGCCTTCCTTCTTGTCCATAAGTCTCTTATAGAGCTTATCGATCTCGGGATATAACTCTTCCGGTTTTGAGAAATTGTCACAGAAGCTTCCGAAGCCTCCGAAAGCCTTGAACATTTCAACAGGAACGCCTTCCTTCGACTCGGCGTCAAGGATGACATAGACATAACATCTCGGTGTTACAAGATGTCCGCTGTAAGCATCCGAGGTATACACGATCCTGTCCTGTGAATCCTCATAATACACGATAGTTCTGCTGGTCAGATCGGGATATTTGGTATTCACATAGTTATCGATCGTCTGGCACAGCTCAATGATCGCTTTCTGCTCAATATCAACGATCTCACGGTTGAGCGGCAGCTCTCCCTTGCCTGTTGATGCCGGAAGCGCAATGTTCCTGCCTGAATGCTTTCCCAAAAACAAAGCATTCTCGGTTGCTGCTTTCAGAACCTTTTCCGCCGCCTCCGGTGTGTACTCTGCGATCGACGCAAAACCAAAGGTTCCGTTGTTATTAACTCTCGCATTGATTCCCCTTCCTTCACTGCGAGCATTCTGTACAAGATTGCCCTTTAAAAGAACAACCCTGCGTGTGCGGTTCTCATGACCGCGCAGAACTGTCTGTACCCCGTCGGCAAACAGTCCCGTCTTTGATCTGATAATGTCCTGTAACATTTTTTCCTCCCTTTCTTACATCTTTTGTAAGTAATTTAGAATCTGTACTTAATGTACTTAACTGCCCTCCTGAACCGGTGGCCATGCTCATTTTGAACCGAAGACCCCGTACCCGTGGCTCATTTTCTGCGTTTCAGAAGGAGGGCTCCCGCAAATCCCGCAGCTGCGGCAATGATGACCGCGATTATGATACCTACGATACCAACCGATACCTTTCCCTCGGTATTATCCGGTTTTTCGGCAGTCTGTGAGGAACCGTCCGGTGTACCGGTCTCTTCGGTATTTTTGGTAACATCTGTCTTTGCGGTATCAGAGCCGTCGATATCTTCCTTAGCAGCTTCAAGGTAACCGTCGGGAACGAGCCTGCCCTGTATAAGTACCATCGCAGAGATCGGTTCCACAGCGATCTTCCCGTTATCGACCGTTCTTATCGGGGTAACTCCGGCTTTCAGGCCGGCAACACATATATCCCATTTTCCTTCGGGTAATTCTACAGTTGTCTCTGCTTCTGAAGGGTTAAATATCACAAATATCCTGTCGGCTATCTCACCCTCAACATCGCCCGAAATATCAAATGCGACAACATTCTTATCCAGTCCGGTAACAGGTGTTACCTTCGCCGCGATCAGCGAGCCGTCCGACATTCTGAAAGCGGAATGCAGCCTGCGCAGTTCAAGCAGTCCCTTGTAATATTCAAGCTCCGTCTTATATTCGGGATCGTCAAGTGTCGCCCATTTAATATTGTTGACTGCATCAGACGATGAATAGCTGTTGGCTTCGAATGTTCCGTCAGCCTTTTCCTTGGTCCTCAATATCTCTTCACCGGCCTGCATGAACGGTATTCCCTGCGCGGTAAGATAAAATGCCGCGGCAATATTGTTCATCCTGATCAGGTCCTGTCTCTCGTAGCCGGGTTTAGAGCTCTGAAGCTTATCAAACAGGGTCAGGTTGTCATGGCAGGACGCATAATTGATGATCTGTTTCGGATCCTTGCTCCAGCGCTCACTTGCCATATAGGAAGCGGCCATTGCGGTTTCCTTGCCGGCGGCACCCGAGATCCATCCTCTTTCTCCTGCGTTGAATACACTTCCCTTCAGACCGTCCCTGATATTGTCGTTAAAATATGCAAATCCGGGTGTTAATGCCGAATTGACCTGTGTGGCGAGCTTGACATCCTTCTTGGTAACATTGGTCGAAAGACTCCAGCCCTCGCCGTACAATATGATCGAAGGATCTATTTTGTGAACTTCCCTGACGATCTCGTTGACCGTGTCAACATCGAGCAGACCGACAAGGTCGAATCTGAAACCGTCGATATGGTACTCTTTTGCCCAATAACATACCGAATCGACGATATACTTGCGGACCATCGAGCGTTCCGAGGCCGTATCATTGCCGCATCCGGAGCCGTTGGAATAGTTGCCGTTCGAATCGATCCTTGAGAAATATCCCGGAACAAGTCTGTTGAAACAGAAATCCCCGGCGCTGTAAACATGGTTGTAGACCACATCCATAACCACGCTCAGGCCTGCGTCATGCAGAGCTTTTACCATCTGCTTGGCTTCATTTACACGTGCGGCGCCGTTGGCGGGATCTGTGGAATATGAACCGTCCGGAACATTGTAGTTCACAGGGTCGTAGCCCCAGTTGAACTGTCCGTCGAGATTTTTGCTCTCATCAACCGAGCCGAAATCATAGAAAGGAAGCAGATGAACATGGGTTATCCCCAGCTGCGACAAATAGTCTATGCCTGTAGAATTGCCTCCCGGCGTTTTTGTCCCCTTCTCGGTAAATGCAATGTATTTGCCTTTATTTTCGATGCCCGAATTCTCATCTACAGAGAAATCACGTATATGCAGCTCGTAAATAACCGCATCGTTAACGCCTATTCCGGCATTCGGATTGGAATCCGAATCCCAGCCTGCCGGATCGGTAGCATCAAGATCGAGCACCATCGCTCTCTTGCCGTTTATTCCGGTACTGCGAGCATAAGGATCGCAGCTTTCGAAATTACGTCCGTCGATAACCGCCGTATAGGTGTAATATGTACCGTTTAAGTCACCGGGAACTTCAGCCGTCCAGGTTCCGTTCACATCGGCTTTCATTTCGAGCTTCTCGATAAGATCGCTCCTGCCCGACGATCCGCTTTCGTAGCGGTTAAGATACATTTCTTCGGCAGTCGGCGCCCATACCCTGAAACTCGTTTTATCCTTCGAATAAACATAACCCAGATCGTCGCCGGAATAAGTATAGGCGGCTTCAAAATCTTCGGTTGAATAGATATTCGGCATATTGATCTTCATTTCCGTTCCGTCATACCCTACGCGGTAGCTTCTGTTAAGGTCAAGTTCCTCTGCAAGTGTAACGATATACCTGTATTCATCCGAACCGGCGGAATCATCCCCGAGCTGCGTTATCCCGGTTATCGCCGTATCCCCCTGACTTCCTCTGACATATATGGTCGATCTTTGTTCTTCGCTCATAATGCCGGTAAATGTCAGAATAACGGAGGTCGCGGTCTCATATTCCGCATTCTTTATCTTTACACCTGTCACCACATCATCACCGTAAACTTTTGTGTAACCCTCAACCTTGGATTCCACATATGCGTGGACCGTACCGGAGACTACCTCGGAAATATCTATGAACTGATCGGCATCAATATCCTTGGTCCAGTCCTGTGTCCTGACAATAAATCCCACATTGCTCACTCCTGTCGGGACTTCCATTGTCGCAACCATCTCTCCGTCTTCGTCGGCAAATGCGTATCCGCTTCCATCACCGCCCGCCGGCCACAGCCATACATCCCACGGGGCATAATCACCGTCTTCCCTGTGATAATGCAGCTTCAATACAACTCCGCCTTCCGCATGTGCCCGGATCACCTGCATACCGGTCCCGAAAACACCTGCTGTCGGGATGATCAGGGCTGCGATCGTCAGTATTGCAACGGCGGTTTTTAAGGCATTAATGAATCTTCCGGAAAATATAATCTTCTTTTTTTCTGTCATCTTCCAACCTCCCCTCATGTTGAACACAGGCTAAAAGTCCTTGGCTACAGCGGCAGCCATTCAAGAACCTTTTTTATCTGGCTGTCCCAGAAATCCCATTCGTGACCGGCTTCCTCTTCATCCCAGGTCACATCTGCCCCGTTTTTCTTCAAAAATTCCCTGAAATCCACATTTATCCCGTACAGGTCATCCTTTGTTCCGCAGGAGATATAAAACTTCGGGATCGGGCGCTTTGCCTCAAGAAGCTGTGCAAAAGCGACCTCGGGATTCAGTTTTGTATTTTCCGGCTCATCGATCCCCAGAAAGAACTGTCTGTTATAACGTTTTTCCCTGGTTCCCTTATCGAAAAAATGTATAGCCGAAGAAAGACCCGCGACATGGCTGAAGGTGTCGGAAAATACGATCCCGTTCCTTATCGCTCCGTAACCGCCCATTGACAGTCCGGCGATAAAGGTA
>JAILIQ010000070.1 GCA_024695205.1 Lachnospiraceae bacterium | reverse complement strand
AGAGTCATCCACACTATTAAGAGATTCCTTCTCCTGTCTTTCTTTCTCCTGATCAGGGATCTGAAAAGCCGATTGAATGTAATACCGCCGACTTCCCATATTGGCAACAAAATCTATTTCCAATTTTCTCTTCTCCTGCTTTCCTTCCTGATTTCGCTTTCTTGTTTCCACCACACCGACATCAACTGCGTAACCTCTTGACAGCAGCTCATTATACACGGCATTTTCCATCAGGTGAGTCTCTTCCATCTGGCGAAATCCCAGTCTGGCATTCCTAAGTCCCAGATCCTCATAATAGTATTTAAGAGGAGTTCCTATGTACTTTCTGCCTTTCACATCATACCTGTTTGCTTCATTGATGATAAAAGCATCCTTCAGGTATTCTCTATACTGCACAATCGTATTTCTGGAGATTCTTGATTTCAATACGCTTTTAAATGTTGCCTCAATCTTCGTCGGGTTTGTAAGTGATCCTACAGCCGAAGCCAGCACATTTAATAGTGATTCCAATTCCTCCGTCTTCTCTATACCATTATGATCGATAATGTCGCTTATATATGTTTTTTCAAAAAGATCTGTCAGATACTTAATCTTTTGCTGATCTGTACGCATTCCCCAAACAAGCGGAAGCCCTCCGTACATAACATACTCTGCCCATCCATGATACATATCCCCTTTGTAATTCTGCATTGCCTCCTGAAAAGTCAGCGGATAAACATGCACCTCATCTCCACGTCCCCTAAACTCTGTAAGGACATCACTGGACAAAAACTTCGAATTGCTTCCCGTCACATAAAAATCAAGATTTTTTATATGCAGTAAGGAATTAAGAACTTCTTCAAAATCTTCAAGCATTTGTACTTCATCCAGAAGAACATAATAATCTTCTTTATCCTTAATCCGCTCTTTTAAAAAGTCCAGCAAAGCATCCGGGTCACGGTATTTCGCATTCTCTTTTCTGTCAAACTCCATCTCGATGATGTGTTCTTCATTCACACCTTCGTTTATCAAATACTCTTTAAAAATTGTAAAAACAAGGTAAGACTTCCCACTTCTTCTGATTCCGGTAACAACCTTTATCATTCCGTTATGCATACGATCTTTTAAGTCTTCCAGGTATTTATCTCTCTTTATTTCCATTTGGCACCTCTGATAAATCCGGACTCAATAGTCCTCTTTTCTCATTATATCATTTCGCAGCTCTTTTGCAACGCAAATTTTGATATATTCAGTCTTATGTGCCCGTTTTTGTCAATATAAAAAATCTATGATTCATTTCCGATCCGGACAGTTCTTTGTGTGAGTCATCAACAAATATGATCTTATACGGGTCGGTCGTGATAAAATATAAATACTTATTTGTAACCTGACCCATTTTACGCAAATGTACGTGAGAGGGCTCACGATGTCCGGTGGACATCGGTTTTGAGCCGACCGGAGCGGAGCGGAGATCGAACCCCCAGGTTCGAATCATCCGCTTCGCTCAAGCAAGAAAAAGGGCAGAGATCTAAGTCTCTGCCCTTTCTTGCTTCTGAGTGTACGTGAGAGGATTCGAAGATTTACACAACTAAAAAACACAGTAAAATCAAGGGTTTGCGCGCCTTCTTTTTAATTTGGAACAGATTTGGAACAAATTTGGTGCAAAAGTAGGCTAATTTTCGCCTCTTCTGCTCAGCATAAAAATACCCAAAAAAGGATCCGGTTTTCCAACCGGATCCACTCGTTATTCCTATGATCTTTTCTGTTATTTATTATTCTCTTGGAAAGAAAACTTAGCAAAAGTACTTTACTTCGCCAAAATGTTCAATCCATTTTTCTATGATATACTCGCTGTTACCTTCGATTACTCGAATGATTTTTCTCAACACTTTGTCCGGTATATTAGAGTTGTTGTTGCTTACAATAACCTTTCCTGTTGCTGTAATCCATAGCTTTGTTGCATCACCGGATGCCCTGCCTTCGGCAACATGCACATGAACCGGTTCCAACGGCATATTCTCATTAGACCAAAAGTATATTATATACGGACCGATCCTAAGAAGTTGCGGCATATAATACACCTCCGTCTTGCGAAAAATCTATGATCGCATGAGCATTATTTCTGATTAATTTACGGAAGAATTCCATTTCTTCATCCGAATAACCGGAAACATTCTCCCACTTATACTCCGGAAGCCAGCATACAGCATTATGAAATCCATCTTTTTCGTCCGGGGTTTCAATATATACCTTAACTCTGCCATCCGGTTGCATTTCCGAATGCGTTATTTCAGTATCATCGTTCAAAGTCATATACGGATACATCATTTTTCTGTCCTCCGGTATAAACAGATCATCCTCTTCCTCTCTTTGCCTATATTATCGGAAAAATCCAAGAAAAAAGCAATATTTTTCTCTATCAGTTAAAAAGATCTCTCCACCACCACAGGATGCTCTTACGGGTGATCCTGAAGGTGACGGTCGTGCTGCCGCCGTAGTTGCCTATGCCTTTTACTTTTACGGTGGCTGTTTTCTTTTTGGTCGAAACGTTTGTATTGTTCCTGTAGGAATCACCGTCGATCTCAAAAGTCACATCATTGAGCTTTGTCTTTCCGTTCTTCCATCTGATGTCGCCGTTTGCGATCGTAACAGCCCTGCCTGTATAGAGCCTGGCCGCTACGGAAGCTTTCAGTTTGCCGATATCCTGCTTAACGATCCGGTATTTCCCGGTCGCCTCTCCGGTATAGGATCTACCCTTGGCCTTGACCGTTACCTTGACGACCGTTCCTGCATCCAATGTCGCACCTGCAGGGATCTCGGTTCCGTCCAGATCTCCTCCATCATAAGTGTATTTGATCGTATTCTCATAATCCGTTCCGGCTTTCAGGGCTTTGCCGTCAGGTCCTGCGACTGTGATCTTAGCTTTCCACTTGCCCGGCCTGTTCTGGTATACGACATCCTTGACGATGACCTTTACATCAGTCTCTTCCATGTCGGCCTGCGTGATCGCAAAGGTTGCGGTTGCACGTCCTTTAAAGTTTCCTTTACCGTTTACCTGAACGGTCGGTTTCTTTGTCCCGGTTCCGTCATTTACTGCTGTATTGTTCTGATAGGAAAGGGTGTAATCAACTCCCTCTGTCAGGGTGACTGTAGTGCCGTTTGCTTTTGTAAACTTCACGGTCGGTTTCGGTCTTGT
>JAILIQ010000056.1 GCA_024695205.1 Lachnospiraceae bacterium | reverse complement strand
GATATGTCCGGGTCTGTGTCCGTCGGAACCGATCGTTAAGAGTTCTCCCCCAAGTTCAAGATATCTTCTGATGATCCCGGCTTTCGGATGCGCATATCCGAGACCGTATTTCAGACCCGCACTGTTTATTTCAAGTGCTTTTTGGTTTTCTATCAGTAATTTAAGGATCTCATCGATAATGTCCGAATGATCTTTTATATCATAATCGGAAACCTGCTTTTTATCCCCCTTTGCCGTGCTTCTTAACGGGTCTTTTTGAGCAGGCACATAGCGTATCAGGTAATCCAGATGTCCGAGACTGTCAAAATCAACGAAAAATGAGATATTGTCCCTTACAGCCTCAAAATACGCAATCATCCCCCGGTCCTTATCCTTATCGTCCCAGTAAGGCGATTCATAATACGGATCGGTAAATTCAAGGCAGTGTGTCGACCCGATAACATAGTCAAAAGGATAAGAAGAAGTCAGTCTTTCACATTTTTCCCTTACGGAACATCTGCATTCTTCTTCATTGCGCAGCCCCAGCTCGATGCCGAGCAGGATCTCGATCTTTCCCGCATACTTTTCCTTTAGTCCTGAAAGCACCCGGAAATATTCATCCGGATCAAATTCAAAATCCATTCCCGACCGTACGGCATCCGGAAATTCATAATCCATGTGATCGGTAATGCATATCCCCTTCATCCCGAGCTCTATCGCACGCTCGATCTGAGCCTGCGGCGGTGTTTCGGAATCGCTTGAAAAGGAGGTATGCATATGACAGTCATATTGTATCATAATATCTCATCCAAGTATTTCACGTAATCTTTTTACACATTCGGATACGGTCCGCGCAGTAATCTCAAGCTCTTCCCGGGTCGTATATTTCGAGAAGCTGAACCTTACCGAACCTCTTATGCGTTCGTCGGATAATCCTGCCGCTGTAAGTACATGCGAAGGCTTTCCGCCCGATGAAGCACATGCTGACCCTGTCGAGCAGGTGATGCCCTTCATGTCAAGTTCAATCTGAAGAGAAGTCCCCTCTATCGCATCAAAGCTCACCGAAAGTATTGAAGGAAGCACCTTTCCCGGCTCCATACAGCTGTTTATGTGTACACCGGGTATATTTTCGGTAAGGAGCTTTATAAATATGTTTCTCAGTTCCAGTAAACATGCATTCGTCCGGTCCATCGAGATCCGTGCGATCTCGCAGGCCTTGCCGAATCCGACGATCCCGGGAACATTCAGGGTACCCGAACGCAGGCCTTTTTCCTGTCCTCCTCCGAAAACGTTAGGATACAACTTTAGGCCGTTTCGTACAAAAAGGGCTCCCACACCCTTCGGACCATGCAGTTTATGCGAACTGATGCTTAACAGATCGACATCATCTTTTCTTACATCGATCGGAATATGCCCCGCAGCCTGTACCGCATCGGTATGAAAAACAGCTCCGGCCGAGTGTGCCAATGCCGCGGCAGTGCCTGTATCCTGCAGGCTTCCGATTTCATTGTTCGCACTCATGATGCTAACCAAAGCCGTACCCGCATCACAGTTTCGTTTTATATGATCCGTATCCGTAAAACCATACTCATCGCAAGGTGCGTACAGAACCTCGAAGCCCTGTTTTTCAAGCTCCCTGCAGGGATTTAATACGGCCGGGTGTTCTGTTGCCGAAATAATGATCCTTCTTCGTCTTATCTTATCCGGACCGCTGCCGTATCCATTCATGCGTGCAACTCCGAAAACCGCCGCATTATCGCTTTCGGTCCCGCCCGAAGTAAAGATTATCTCACCGGCACTTGCGCCGATAAGCTGCGCTGCCTGATCTCTGGCAGTCTCAACTGCGCTGCGCGCATTGGCCGAAAAGGAACTGCTTCCTGAGGGATTGGCGTATTCTTCGGTAAAATACGGGATCATAACCTCAAGAACATCCCGGTCCACTGCCGTCGAAGCAGCATTATCCAGATAAATCCGTTGTTTAGACATCCGACTCAAAATCCCTCTTGTCGTAAATGATGAACGCATCGCGTCCGCTTCCCTTAACCCTGTACAGCGCCTTATCCGCGCACTCTATAAGTCCTTCATAGGTTGCCGCATGATCAGGGTAAATGGCTATACCGATACTTGCCGATTTCTGTATCGTAACACCGTCAAAGGTCGCAGGCTGACGCAGAACGTTATGAAGCTTCTTGGCCTGTTTGATCTGATCCTCGGGATTGTTGACGTTGCATACGAATACAACGAATTCGTCACCGCCGATACGTCCCACGATATCGTTGGAACGGAATGCCTTTGTAACCTGGGTGACAACCTCGATGATGATATTGTCGCCCATCAGGTGTCCGTAATTATCGTTGATGCTCTTGAATTTATCTATATCAACAAGCAGAAGCATACCCTTCTTGTCCGGATTGTTATCGATGAATTCCTGTATCTTGATACGGGTGAATTCCTTGTTGAAGGCTTTTGTAAGAGGATCGGTCATGGCCTTCTTCTCGGCCTTGAGCAGATCGTTCTTCTCGGTATCGATATTGATCAGCTTACCGATATATTCCTTATTCTCACCGTATTTGTCCTGAACGGGCATACATATGAGCCTGCACCATACATAACGTCCTTCGCTGTTGCGGACACGTATCTGCGTATCCACATTGCCGCCCTTCATCACGATGATCCTGATTATCTCGGCAACCTTCTCAACATCGTCCTTATAGATCGCGCCGCGTTCCCATGCCCTGTTCTTGGAAAATCCGGTCACTGTGGTCGCGCCGCCGTAATACTGTCTGTAATTCTCGCTGAAATTAAGAGTATCATCATATATGCTGTAATTCATGATGACATCGTTCGAAAGCTCGGTCGCAAGCCTGTATCTTTCCTGTTCGAGAGCAAGCTTTTCTGTCAGTTTCTTGTTCTCGGTGATATCAACAATGACCGCCGAGATAGTCACAAATGTTTTCTTTCTCAGAACACTGTTGCCGTTGACAAGGATCCATTTCAAACCGTCTCCGGTCTTTATCTCCATTTCCTCATTAAGCTTGAAATCTTTGTTGATGTCGAGCATCTTGAAATACTCGGCATATTTACTTTCAAGCATAAGATAAAAGCTGTTGTCGAATACCTCCTGAACCTCTTCCCTGGAATATCCGACGATATCATAGAAGCCGTCGCTGGCATACGTGATATGTCCTTCGCCCATCACGAGAAAATTGATAACACCGGCTCCGATCGAATTGGTCAGATCCTGTATCTCCATCGCCACATTGCCGGCATGCTCCTGAACACGCCACATGTGCAGAACAAAGGCCGCGAGCAGCAATACGAGCAATACGCTGAGAGATATTGTAAGGATCATCGCTCTAGGAAGATTCGCAGCAGCAAAAAAAAGATACTTATTAAACATCAATACCTCCCCATTTGTCTTTGAAAATGTATCAAAAATATGTCACGACTGATACAAAGACAGTAAAAAATGACACATTTATTTCATTTTTTTGAGATCAAACAGTCATAATCGACCGGTATCATATCAACCATAGAATAAATTTATTTTTTGAGAGGCTGCCGATCCTTATTGTTGTCGGGGCTTCTCTTTTTTATCTTCTCTTTAGTATACCATAATTTCATATTCAGCGCAAGCAGAGCGCCAAAGGTTACGGATTAATATAAATCCCGTTTATTATTCTATGGCTTGACACTTTTTCATTGTGAGGTATAATCTATATATGAGCAGTTGGTCCTGTCAACTGTTTTGCACCCGTAGCGAAGTGGATAACGCGCAGTCTTCCGAAGTCTGAGATCACAGGTTCGAATCCTGCCGGGTGCGTTTTCTTTTTTTATAAAAAACGGAGTGCACTGTACATATGGGTAATGTCATACTGATCCTTAGTTTTTCGGTGCTTGTTGCAGCTATGTGGATGGTGATCTACGTTTTCCTGCAGGCGCCTTCAAAAGAACAGAAATATACTGTTCTTTTAGCGGTATGCAACTTCCTTATGTGTACAGGCAATCTGATCTCTGTGGGATCAAAAGCGATCGAAGCAGCCGAAGTCGGACTGCATGTATCTTTTCTCGGCGGAGCTTTTGTTCCTTTCTGTTTTTTACTGATCTGCGCTTCAATCTGCCATTACAAATTCAATGATGCTGTCGTGATAGGACTTGCTATCACCAACATGATCTTTGCTTCGATCATGTTTACCGATTCCGCCTTTCACTTTATGTATATCAAGCCGCATTTTTACTGGGAAGACCAGATTCTTCTGTGCTCACGCGAGTACAATTTCATGTACTATTTCTTTATGGTCTATATCGTAGGTTATCTGTTTGCGATTTTTATTATCATAAACAAAACCCGCAAAACCAAGCCTGTACTGTACAGCAACTTAAAATCGACCCTCCGCAATTTCATCCTGACCAGTATAATCGCGATCATTCCTTTTCTGGCTTCGGTCATACTGCCACTCGATCTTGATGTTACCTGTTACGGAAGCACCCTTGCCCTGGGCTTTTTTATCTATACACTTCACAGGGAACGTATCTATACGATGCAGCAGAGTTCGTCAGAGCTTATCTTAAACGATCTTGACGATATCCTTCTTGTACACGATCTCGAACTGCACTATGAATATGCCAATCTGCAGACCATAAAAACCTTCCCTGTACTTGAGGATCTGCCGTTTAACCTGTCTCTTGCGGGACTCGACGACGGTATCGACCGTCTGCTCGCTCTTCAGGACAATGAGCATTACAAGATCGGCGACACCGAATATCTGTGCAGGATCATTCCGGTTTCCACCAATGACAAGCTTCAGGGTTATATCCGCTGGCTTCATGACGAGACCGATGAGCGCCGTTATACGCGGCAGATAATAGAACTGAAAGAAGAAGCCGAGCTGGCCAATAAAGCCAAATCAACTTTCCTTGCACACGTATCGCATGAGATCCGTACCCCGATCAATGCCGTTATCGGAATGAACGAGCTGATCGTCAGGGAAAGCACCGAATCGGAGATCGTCACATATGCCGAGCAGAGCATCCGTGCAGGAAGGACACTTCTCTCGCTCATCAACGATATTCTTGATATTTCCAAGCTTGAAGCCGGTAAGATGGAGCTTGTGAACGGCGAATACGAGACCGGTCTGATGATCGAGGATATAACTGTCATGACCCAGTTCCGCGCCGAGCAGAAGGGACTTGAATTTATAGTAAATATAGATCCGGATCTTCCCGACACTCTTATCGGCGACGAGACAAGAGTAAAACAGATCATCACCAATATCGTGACAAACGGCGTCAAATATACCGAAAAGGGCTCCGTTACCTTAAATATCTCTTTTGAAGACGGTATTCTGAAGGCAGTTGTTTCCGATACCGGAATTGGTATCAGAAAAGAAGATATGAACAAGCTTTTTGCAAGCTTTGAACGTATCGAGAACAAGACGACGCATAAAACTGAAGGAACCGGTCTTGGCATGAGCATCGTTACTCTCCTGCTGAAGATGATGAACGGAAGGATCGAGGTTGAATCCGAAGTAGGAAAAGGGTCCACATTCACGGTATACATTCCTCAGACAGTCGGCAATACCGTAATAAAACATAATAACGAATCACTCGCCGGAACCGGACGTCTTGCCGAAGCAAGGCCCCGGACGGTTTCAAAGAATGCCGAAACCCGGCAGGCTCCCGTAAGTTCTGACGTAAGTATTCCTGAAAAATCTGCTCCCGAAAAAACCGGTTCCGCTAACGATCCAGCGGTTCCCAGATATCAGGCGCCCGATGCCCGTATCATTATCGTTGACGATACGAAGACAAACCTTTTTGTTGCGACTTCCCTGATCAAACGCACCAAGGTGATCACCGATACCGCCCTTTCCGGAGCCGAATTCCTTGAAAAGGCTGCCATAACAAAGTATGACGTGATCTTCATGGATTACCGCATGCCCGGTATGGACGGCGTTGAAACGATACACAGGCTTCATGCCGCTACCGGTCCCAATTCCGATACACCTGTAGTAATGATGACCGCAGAAACCACTCCCGAGGCACTTGATCTTTTCAGCAGCTGCGGCGTAGCCAAAACGATCATCAAGCCCCTCGATCCTGCCAGGTATGAAGCACTTCTTGCCTCAATGCTTCCTCAGGACAAGGTAAATTACCTTTAAAGCAAATAAAAAAAGCCACCCAGTGGCTTCTTTTATTGTTCTTATGCTTCTTTTGCAATGATTTCCTTCTTATTGTAGCTGCCGCAGTTCTTGCATACTCTGTGAGGCATCATAAGCTCACCGCACTTGCTGCACTTTACAAGGTTAGGAGCAGTCATCTTCCAGTTAGCACGACGGCTGTCTCTTCTTGCCTTTGAAGTTCTGTTTTTCGGACAAATAGCACCCATGTGAATCACACCTCCTTACCTTAAAGGTCTGGGAACAGGTCCCGAATGATAGACATACGAGGGTCTGATACCGTACGGTCACAACCGCACTCGCCCCTGTTCAGGTTGGCTCCGCACTTCGGACACAGCCCACGGCACTCCTCAGAGCATAAAACCTGTAAGGGAAACCCTATCATAAGCTCTTCTTTTAAAAATCCGTCGACATCGAGCTCATATCCTTCGACATAGCTGAGCTTCTCGTCATCGTCACGCGTGCTTGCACAGCCGTTCTCATCAACGATCAGTTCACAGTCTGTATTGATATCAAACGGAAGCTCAACCGGTTCAAGACATCTTGAACACTCGGCGAGGAGCACGCAATGTGTACGGGCATTAAAATGCAGTGATCTTGAAGAAACCTTACCAAGCTTAATGGCAACCGGCTCCTTCGAAATAAAACCGTACTCTCTTCCATCATACTCAAACGCTTCCATCTCGGGTAAAACAGAGATTTCCTTAACCGAATTACCGTTGTTGATCACCGCAAGGATCTCAGAAAGTGATATACGCATTATATTTCTCCATTTTCGTGCCCAAAACCGCACATAGCTTATTATAACACAGAAAGTTTTCTTGTCAACAAATATTTTTCAGCATGTTTAAAAGCTTCAGCTCCACGGCTTAAGCTGTCAGATGATCATTTACCACTCATTACATCCACAAGATCCTGCAGCTTTAATTCTTCCTCACTGCCGTCGGCCATACACTTAAGCTTTACGATGCCGCTTGCGATCTCATTTGAGCCAAGCATTACAACATATTCGGCACCGAGCTTATTGGCGTATTTCATCTGTGCCTTTGCCGAACGGTCCATATAATCCGTTTCGGTAACGATCCCTTTATCGCGAAGGTCTCTGACCAGTTTAAATCCGTCCGCACGGGCTTCTTTTCCGAGAAGACCCACATAAAGCTTCGGACCGGATTCATTTACAAGCTCAACTCCTTCTTTTTCAAGGAAATAGATGATCCTTTCGATTCCGCAGCCAAATCCCACAGAAGGTATATTCTGCTTTTCATCGATCTCATGCACGAGGCCGTCATAACGTCCGCCTCCGCACAGAGTAAATCCGTCTTCGCTTACAAACTCAAATACGGTCTTGGTATAATAATCAAGCCCGCGTACTATCCCGGTATCGATCTCATAGGGAATGCCCATAGCGTCAAGCAGGCTCTTAAGCTCGTCAAAATGCTCTCTGCACTCGTCGCACAGATAATCAACTGTCCTGGGCGCATCTTTTACGATCTCTTTGCACGAAGGCACCTTGCAGTCTATAACACGCAGGGGATTCTTCTTCATGCGCTCCCTGCAGGTACCGCACAGATCATTTTCATACTTTGAAAGATAAGCAAGCAGTGCGTCATTGTATGTTTTTCTGCAGGTCGGACAGCCGATGCTATTGATATGAAGCCTGACCTTTTTCAATCCGAGTCTTGAAATGAATGTGTTCAAAAATGTGATCAGTTCGATCTCGCACAGCGGACTTTCCGAACCGATCATCTCGATTCCGAACTGATGATGCTGACGAAGTCTTCCGCTCTGGGGCTGTTCATATCTGAATGCGGGAGTCACATAGAAAAGCTTGGCAGGTGCAGGCTCGGCATACATGCTGTTTTCAAGATATGCACGGATCGCTCCTGCTGTTCCTTCGGGCTTTAAAGTGATGCTCCTGTCGCCCTTGTCGGTAAAGGTATACATTTCCTTCTGCACTACATCAGTCGTCTCGCCGACGCCTCTTGCAAACAGAACCGTATGTTCGAACACCGGAGTGATTATTTCCTTCATGTTATACTCCGCTGCCAGCCCTCTTCCGATCTTCTCTATCTCGGTCCTTAAGGCCATATTGTGCCCGAACCAGTCCTGAGTTCCTTTGGGTCTTTGTGTGATCATGTTACTTTCCTTCCTCTTTCGATATCCTTCTAACCGGATATGATAATGTCATCGGAAACAATGTTTCTTACGGGTTATCAGGCAAATCTTGCAGAAAGCCTTTTACCGCCCTGCTCATTGTCTTTGCCCGTTTTTGCCCTGTATTGTTCTTCCTGTTCCTTGATCTGTTCGCCAAGCTGCTCCATCTCGAAAAATTCATCGGAATGAATAAGTTCCATAAAGCCGAGAAAGATCCTCATGTCAAAATTCTTAACTTCCTCGATCATCAGCTCGATCGCAGTATCCTTATCGTAAGCCTTCCGATAATGCCGGTCCGAAACAAGTGCCGAATACACATCGCATACACGCAGTATCCTTGCACCGACCGGTATGTTCTCTCGCGAG
>JAILIQ010000337.1 GCA_024695205.1 Lachnospiraceae bacterium | reverse complement strand
CATATGAAGCACTGAAAGAGGTGATCCCGCAGATGGATTATGACTCTGTAGAGATGATCATAACACAGGTAAAGGAATACAATCTACCCAAAGAGGATGCTGAAAAGTTTTCGCAGCTGGAGAAGAATCTGAAAAAACTCGACTGGGATGAGATGGAAAAGATCGTTTCCTGAGCGATACAGTGCCGGGAAAAGACATTTTTACCTATGATTGTGGAATGAGGATGAAAATATGATGGAATTTTTGCAGGCGCATCAACTGGATTTTATGCTGGCGTTAAGCGGAATATGCGGGGCTCTGGCTTTTCTGATCCTGATCGCCGGTGCACTTTCGAAAAAGAGAAAACGTGTCCTTATCCTGATGGAGATCGTGGCTGTATTTTTGATCAGCTTTGACCGTCTTGCCTATATATATTCGGGCGATGTGAGCCATACCGGTTACATTATGGTAAGACTAAGCAATTTTATCGTATTTTTTTTGACAGCGGGAATTGTATTCGCGTTTAATCTGTACCTTAAGGATCTGCTAACCGATGAAGGACATAAGACCACTACGCCGAGGCGTCTGCGTACGGTTGAGATCATGGCGGTGACAGAGATGATACTTGTTGTGATATCGCAGTTCACCAATATGTATTACTATTTTGATGAAATGAACAGATACCACAGAGGTCCTCTGTTCCTGCTCAGCTATGTTATTCCTGTCGTGGCCCCAATGATACAGTTTTCTGTCATTCAGCAGTACCGCAAGCTCATCAGCAGGCTGATCTATATTTCGCTTATCCTGTTTATTTTCGTACCGATATTTTTTGCGATAGTGCAGATATGGACTTACGGGCTTTCACTTGTAAATATCGCAATGGTCTTCGTTGCCATCGGATTATATGTTTTCGCATATCTCGATATCAACGAGAAGGTCGAGCGCGCCAATAAGCTGGAGATCGAATTTTTAAAGAACAACAGGGACAGGACCATGAAGATGTTCGATCAGACCTCGAAAGCATTTGTAAATGCCGTAGATGCCCGCAATATCCATACTCAGGGCCATTCCGAAAGAGTTGCGCTCTATTCGAAAAGGATCGCCGAAATGTGCGGAAAGAACGAAGAAGAATGCGAGAATATCTATTATTCGGCGCTTCTTCATGATGTCGGCAAGATCGGGATGCCTGACAGTATCGTAAAAAAAGACGGCGAGCTGTCTGCGGAGGAATTTGAGGAATTCAAGCAGAAGCCTGTCATCGGCAATCAGATACTTTCACAGATAGAGGACTTCCCTTATCTGAGCGACGGTGCTCATTATCACTGCGAAAGGTACGACGGAAAGGGCTATCCCGAAGGACTTAAGGGAGACCGGATACCTGAGATAGCAAGGATTGTCGCTGTTGCGGATGCGTATGACATGATGTCATCAAGGAACAGCCAGAGAGATCCGCTTCCGCAGTATATTGTCCGTGAAGAGATAATCAAGGGCTCCGGAGTCCAGTTTGATCCTTCATTTGCCGGAGCTATGCTTCAGCTGATGGATACGGACAACAGCTATCAGATGAAGTCCGATGCCGAAAATGTCGATACTTCGGTCAATCAGGAATTTATATGTACCGATTACAGGAGCGTTATCTCATACGGCATACAGATACTCGAAGATGTTACAAGGATACGCTTCAGGGCAGTCAGTACGATCGACGGTAACGGAGGATATTCCGCTCCTTCCGTCATACTGTTTGATGCCTATGACGGAAGAGTGCATGAAACAGAAAGATCCATCAGGGATACGAGATTCATTGAATACGGCGAGTTGTGGTTCGACGGACATACGATATCTACAGGGGCAAGAAATATGGAAACGAAGGTTTCCGATACCGAAATACCGACGCCGGTTAAGGATAACACGATATACGAGATCGAATCCTTAAGACAGAAGGATCATGTGCGTATCAGAATGTTTAATTCCGGCAAAACCGTTGAGGTGACAGCTGCCCTGCCCGACAGTTCAAGATATGCGTATATAAGCCTTACGGGTGAAAACTGCCGCATCAGCGATATAGAGATCACCAATGAAGGCGAGCCCAAACCCGAAGATGCGATCCCGAGGATTGCCGACGAAGTAAGCTATATCAACAGGCTTGAAAGCGATATCCCCAATATCCAGATCAACAATAACAGATCGGATCATACCAGAGGGATCGAAATAACAGACGGCATGAGCCTGACATTTCATACGGTAAGCCTGCCTGCGGCAAATCTTGTATGGCATTGTCCCTATATAGTGATCTTTTCGTCAGACGACGGACTTGTTAACGGTGAAAATTATACCGAATACTCACTTGTAAGGCTTGACGGTGAGATACAGGAATCCTCGGAGGCGGCTCGGAATGAAACTGTTACAGAGAAAAACGAAGGATTTTCCGGCTGGAACGACTGGAAGGAATTCAATAAAAAGGGCTATGAGAGTACTGTTTATTTCAGGAGAAGCGGTAACAGGATCGTGACCGAGACGGAAAATGCGGGCATACACATAAAGAATACGACGGTGGTAAATGACCGTAAGAGAAATATCTTTGCTTCCATCACAGGCGATATGTGCGCGATCACCGATATAAGGATCAGGGCAAAATCCTGAACCGCAGATTATTTGATGCAGTGCATGACCGAAAAAAGAAAAAAAGGAAAAAGAAAAAAGATCGTCCGATACGGGTCGGACGGTCTTTTTATTAATCATGACCGATCATTTTGATGCCTTGGCTGCTGTTGTTTTTTTAACGGCAGGCTTCTTGGCTACAGTTGTTTTTGCCTTGGTTTCTGCGGCTTTTTTTTCGGTTGTTTTTGCCTTGGTTTCAGTGGCTTTTGTTTCTGTTGTTTTTGCTTTGGTTTCTGCAGATTTTGTTTCGGTTTTCCTGGCAACGGCTGCTTTAGCAGCAGGTTTCTTTTCTGCTGTTTCCTTCTTGGCAGTCTTCTTTTCGGAAGCAGTTTCCTTTACGACAGGTTCTTTAGCTTCGGCTTTTGCTTCATCGGCTTCTTTGGCTGCTGTTTTTTTTGTAGCTGCAGTCTTTTTTTCAGCTGCTTTTTTGGGCTCCTTTGCAACGGCAACGGTCTTTTTCACCGCTGCGGCTTTAGTGGCCTTTTTTTCGGCAGGCTGTGCTTTTTCGGGCTCGGGGATATCGATAACATCAAAGATATTGTTGGCATCCTCACCGAACTCATAAAGCATATCAAGTGTCTTGTCAGCTTCGGCCTGATTACGGAACTTGACAGCATTTTCCTGTTCCCATGTGTTGATGAAATGACCTTCGCCGAGACATTTTACAAAGCCGCTTTCATTACTGTACTTATTGGTCCATTTGATCACTTTCATTTTCCTTTTCTCCTCCTTACTGACTGTCACGCTGTCCGGGTAACACTGACTAAAGTGTTCCTGCGCGAAAAATGCGGGTCCTAAACAGCTTCAATAGCGATTTTCCGCGCATCCTAAGCGGAGCGGTCTAAGGAAATGATGATTAATTCACCGTTTCCTTAGATTACATGATACACATTTTATTTTTTTTTGCAAGTGTATTTTGACCTTGATTTATAAAAGGGGCTGATATAGAATGATAGAATGGCATGGGTTAATTTCTTTTCAGATCTGATAATACGGACTTTTTTTACGGAACGGAGGCATATATGGTCGTAAATGTCTGTAAGCATTGTCAGAGACAGTACATAAGCGTGACAAAAGGGTTCTGCTGCAGCAGATGCAGGGATATCGACGATATGCGTTTTGCGCAGATAAAAGCATATCTGAAATATTATCCCAACAGCAGCGCCTATCAGCTTGCCGAAAGCCTGAACATGACGGTGTATACGGTTTTAAAATACGTCGAAGAGGGCAGGCTGCAGTTTGGAAGAGGCAGATTTGAACAGCTCGAAGAAGACTGATCATAAAGCCTTTTTTTCGTAAAATACATCATTAAAGGATCAGATACCCGGTTTCGGGAATATCGATGAACAGGTAAGATTATCATGATTTCATATATTCGCGGAGAAGTGCTTTTTTGCACGGATTCATCCGTTGTGGTCGATGTGGGGTCTGTGGGCATGGAGGTCAATGTTACCGCACAGACACTGGCTGCGATGGAAAGAACAAGCGGAACGGTAGAGTTTTACACATATCTGCATGTAAAAGAGGACGCTCTCACTTTGTTCGGATTTGCTTCACGTAAGGAACTGAAGCTATTCAGGATGCTGATCACCGTAAGCGGGATCGGACCCAAGAGCGCTCTTGGGATACTGTCACAGATATCGGTAGAAAATCTGATAGGAGCAATACTTTCCGAGGATTCGGCAACGATCGCCAAAACTCCCGGAGTAGGTGCAAAATCCGCCGGAAAGATCGTTCTTGAGCTTAAGGACAAGCTTTCGTTCGAGGATATGCTGACTGTCGGAAATACCGAAGGGATCCTGCATAATACAGGAGACGAAAACGCCCGGAAACCTTCAAAAAACTCAGGAAAAGCTTCAAAAGGGCATACAGCCGGCAGTACTGGAGCCGGAGAAGGCAGTGTGCGAGAAGAAAGACCGGATGCAACAGTCGAAGCTGAGCTTCAGGCCAATAAGAATGAAGCCATCCAGGCACTTTCGGCACTCGGTTATTCCGTTTCCGAAGCCATGAAGGCTGTAAGGCGCATCGAGATCGCAGCGGGTATGACTACCGAGGCTATTCTGAAGCTGAGCCTGAAATACCTGTAAACGCATTGACAGCCGGGCATATATAAGATAACGGTGTCGGGAGAGAAGAGAATGCCAAAAAGGATGATAACCACCGAATTTACGGTGGAGGATAAGGCGATAGAGGGTACCTTAAGACCTCAGATGCTGACCGATTATATCGGACAGAAGAAGGTCAAGGAGAATCTGAAAATATATATTGAAGCAGCGAAAGCACGCGGGGAACAGCTTGATCATGTACTTCTGTTCGGACCGCCGGGACTCGGTAAGACCACTCTTGCAGGCATTATCGCAAATGAAATGGGAGTAGGGATCAAGACAGCTGCCGGTCCTTCGATAGAAAAACCCGGAGACATAGTTTCACTGCTCAGTAATCTTGCACCAAAAGACGTGCTTTTTATTGACGAGATACACAGACTGAACCGTCAGGTTGAGGAGATGCTGTATTCGGCAATGGAAGACTTTTATGTGGACATTCTGATCGGAAGGGGAGCTACAGCCAAGTCGATCAGGCTTGACCTGCCGCCTTTTACGCTCGTCGGAGCCACAACAAGAGCCGGAATGCTGACAGCACCGTTAAGGGACAGATTCGGTGTTGTGAGCAGACTGGAGTTCTATACGATAGAAGAGCTTGAGACGATCATAAGCCGTTCCGCCGGGGTCCTGCAGGTTGAGATCGACCGTGAAGGAACTCTTGAGCTTGCGAGAAGATCGAGGGGAACGCCCAGACTTGCCAACAGACTGTTAAAAAGGATCAGGGACTTTGCGCAGATCAAATATGACGGAAAGATCACCCTTGATGTCGCAAATTACGCGCTCGATCTGATGGAGGTC
>JAILIQ010000331.1 GCA_024695205.1 Lachnospiraceae bacterium | reverse complement strand
CATATGTTCTCTCCCATATCCGAATTTCGTCACATCCCGCCTGTTACCATCGTACCGGCGCCTTCGTCGGTCAGCAGCTCTATCAGTATCGAATGAGGAACCCTGCCGTCCATGATAACAACGTTCTTTACCCCATGCTTTAATGCATCCACACAGCACTGTACCTTTGGTATCATACCTCCCGAAACAACACCTGAGGCGTAGAGTTCTTCCGCTTCTTCGGGTGTGATCTGCGGAATGAGCGTCGAAGGATCGTCTTTGTCTTTAAGGATCCCCGCAATATCGGTCATCATGATCAGTCTTTCGGCCTCAAGCGCTCCGGCGATCCTGGCCGCTGCCGTATCACCGTTGATATTGTAGATATTACCGTCCCTGTCGCGTCCGATAGTGGAAATTACAGGTATATATCCCATATCGAGCAGATCGGTGACGGGTTTGATATGGATCCTTGTAACCTCTCCGACGTATCCGAGCTTCTGATCCTTCTGTTTGGCCTCTATCAGTCTTCCGTCCATACCTGAAAGTCCGATCGCACGTCCGCCGTTCATTTCAAGCAGATTGACAAGCGACTTGTTGACCTTGCCCGCAAGTACCATCTGAACAATATCAACCGTTTCCTTATCTGTGACCCTGAGTCCGTCAATAAATTCAGGCTTCTTTCCGAGTCTGTCCATCAGATCGTTGATCTCGGGGCCGCCGCCATGCACCAGAACAACCTTGACACCGATAAGCCTGAGCAGGACAATGTCTTCCATTACCTGTTTTTTCAGCTGGCCGTTGATCATTGCGTTACCGCCGTACTTTATTACAACGATCTTGTTATTATATTTTTTGATATAGGGCAGAGCCTGAGTCAGTATCTCCGCCCGGTCGAAATTTGATATCGTACCTTCCATTTTCTTTCCCTTTCCCTTATCAGCTTCTGTAATCCGCATTGATCTTCACATAATCAAATGTCAGATCGCATCCCCATGCTGTAGCTGTCTGTGTGCCCATTTTCATATCCGCGATTATACGTACTTCATCCTCAGAAAGGATCGCGCTTGCCTCTTCCTCACTGTAATCCGTACCGGCACCGTCTTTGTATATCAGTATCCTTCCGTTTTTCTTCCCCTCATAGAAAAGCTCCATGTGCTCAGGATCGAACTGTGCTCCGGAATACCCGAGTGCACACAGTATCCTTCCCCAGTTTGCGTCATGTCCGAATACGGCTGCTTTTGTAAGGCTTGAGCAGATAACGGATTTTGCAAGGGTTCTTGCGTCAGCCTTTGTCCCTGCATTTACGACGACGCACTCTATAAGAGCATTGGCTCCTTCGCCGTCACCCGCAAGCCTCTTGGCCTGTGTTTCGTTTACAAAATGAAGCGCTTCCCTGAATGCTTCGTAATCAGCTGTTCCTTCGCAGATCTCGGGATTTTCCGCCATCCCGTTCGCCATTACTATAAAAGTGTCGTTGGTCGAAGTATCGCCGTCCACGGAGATCATATTGTAGGTATCGACAACATCCTCTTTTACGAGCTTAGTCAGGGTTTCTTTCGAGATTACCGCATCTGTGCAGACATAGCTGAGCATCGTGCACATATTCGGATGGATCATGCCGGAGCCCTTCGACATTGCACCGATCGTAACGGTTCTGCCTCCTATCGTAAGCTGAACGGCAAATTCCTTGTTGACGGTATCGGTTGTCATAATTGCCCTGGAAGCATCCGTGCCGCTTTGTCTGTCTGTGCTCTTTATCCCGGCAAGCTTTGCAATACCGGCTTTTATACGATCCAGAGGAAGCTGCGGTCCGATCACTCCGGTCGAACCTACAAGCACGGAATTCTCCGGGATCCCAAGGATCTTCGCAGCTTCCGAAGCTGTCTGCCGGCAGGCCTCGTAGCCTTCAACCCCTGTTCCGGCATTGGCAATGCCCGTATTAACGATAACCGCCTGTACAAACGGGCTGTTGTCGATCATCTCGCGGTCCCATTTGACAGGTGCAGCCTTTACAACGTTTGACGTAAATGTCGCAGCCGCCACACAGGGTTTCTGTGAATAGATTATCGCCATATCCTTTCTGTTCTGATATTTGATACCCGCCTCCGTTCCGCCTGTCTCAAAGCCGATCGGCGAGTTGACTCCTCCGTTAATGATCTCCATTTTCCTTTCTCCTTATTCCTGTCTTATTTATCTTCCACGATGCTTATCCTGTTCTCGCGGTTAAGAACAAGATCATAATTGTTCAGGTCCTGACGTTTGCGCCAGCCTATCTCGTTCCAGAAAGCATTTCCTATATCATTGCTCGTAAATGCGATCAGACTGACATTGCTGATATGTTCCTGCTCCAGGGCGTTGATACAGTAAACAACCATCGCTCTTCCTATCCCGCGTCTTCTGAAATCCTCATGAACACATACATGATAAAGGCATCCGTGTCTCCCGTCGTGTCCGCACAGGATCGCGCCGATGATCCTGCCCTTATATTCGGCTACGACCGATGTTTTGGGATTCCTCTCAAGGAATCTTTTCACTCCCTCATACGAATCATCCACACTTCGGATCGCAAAGCCCTTGATGGTCAGCCACAGCTCCCTGACAGCCTCGTAATCCTCAGTCGTCATATTTCTCAGTTTGTATTCCACTTTATTACTTATTCTCCCTTAACTCACACAGTATCATAAATTACGGTGTTCTATGCCCCGTATTCTTTACGTCTATAAATTCCGGTATTCTATGCTCCGTATCTTTACATCTCAAGTCCGCATGCTTCATCGACGCCGAGGACGATGTTCATGTTCTGGATGGCAGCTCCAGAAGCGCCTTTTCCAAGATTATCAAATCTTGTCGTAACAACGATCCTCTCCTCATTGCCGGTCACAAAGAGTTCAAGCACATCGCGTCCGGCAAGCACATTGGCACTTATAAACCCGTCGCTTTCGGCTTCTGCATCCTTGGCTCTGACTTTTATAAATCTTTCTCCCTTGTAATGTTCCTCGAATATGCTCCTTACATCATCGGGTCCTTTTACATTGTTGAGCATATCGGTATAGAAAGGTATCGAAACAAACATACCTGAATAATAATCATCGACGATCGGTGAAAAAAGAGGTTTTCTCTTCAGTCCCGAAAGCTTCTGCATCTCGGGGATATGCTTATGCATCTGTGAAAGTGCATATTCTCTCGGTGCATTAAAATCCGCGGGTTTGTCGCTGCCTTCATATACCGCTATCGCTTTTTTACCGGCGCCCGAATAACCGGAAACCGCAAATGCACTTATCGGGAAATCGGGATCAATAACTCCCTTCTGTACCAACGGCGCAGCTATCGAGATAAAACCGGTCGCATAGCAGCCGGGATTGGCGATCCTGTGCGATGCAGCGATCTTAGCTCTCTGTCCGGCATCGAGCTCGGGAAACCCGTAGGTCCAGTCATCGTTTATCCTGTGAGCCGTTGATGTATCGATAATGACAGTATCGGAACCTTTCGCAAGTTCAACCGCTTCTACAGCCGCCGCATCGGGCAGGCACAAGAATGTGATATCGGATCTGAAAATGGCATCCTTTACATATGCCGGATCCTTCCGGTGCTCGTCATCAAGGATTATCAGCTTCAGATCGTCACGTTTTTCCAGTCGTTCACATATCCTGAGTCCGGTCGTCCCTGCGCTTCCGTCAATAAACACTGATTTCATGTTTCTCTTCTCTCCCTTTACTTTCCTTATTTTCCTGTTTTTCCCGTAAACACAGCAAAGCAGAAGCTTTCGCATTCTGCATGGTTTATAAAATATTCATGTTTGTATATTTATGCATTAATTATATCATTTTTTTTGAAAAAGTCAAGCAGAAATAACGTATTTTAGTCAAAAATCATAATTGCATTAATTTTCAGGTCATATTCATAAATAAATCTGTTTTATGCATTTTTATGGTAATATTATTCATTTTATTATCTATTTATGCATAATTAAACTTCTCCCATAGGTACCACTTTTTCCTTTGATCGCGCTTACAGCCCATAAATACAGCTATACGCCTGTTAAATGCCGTCTACATTTTCATTCTTTTATAAGCGTAAACTGATGAATTTTTGCATAAAAAAGGCAGTATACCGAAAGAAAAAAAGTTCAACCGGTAATACTGCCTTTAATATCATGTGTTTTATACAGTCCTGTTTTACAGTCTTGTTTTATTCAGCCTTGTTTTTATCTCAGATCATTCATACCTGCTTTATCTCAGATCCTTCATAGCGCAGCCGTCCATATCATCAAACGCCTGGTTCTCGCCGGCCATGCCCCAGATAAATGTATATGCGCGGGTACCTGATCCGGAATGGATCGACCAGCTCGGTGAGATGACCGCCTGTTCATTACGCATTATGATATGTCTTGTCTGTGTAGGTTCTCCCATATAGTGGAATACCAGATCGTCGGGACCCATATCGAAATACAGATAAACCTCCATACGTCTGTCATGTGTATGGCAGGGCATCGTATTCCAGACACTTCCGGGCTCGAGCTTGGTCATACCCATTACGAGCTGGCAGCTCTCAACCTGTCCGGGCAGGATATACTTGTTGATGGTCCTGTGATTGGATTCCTCAAGAGTACCGAGTTCAACCTTGTTGCAGTCTTTTACGATAACAACGCCTTCCTCGGGCTCACCGTTCAACTTGATAAGAACAGTCGGATAAGTCATATGTGCCGGAGTGCTGTTCAGATAGAACTTTGCGGGCTGAGCGGGATCAATGCTCTTAAAGCTTATATCCTTCGATCCCTTTCCGATATACATACCATCCTTGTAATCAAGATCGTAATTCCTGCCGTCTACACATACAACACCTTTGCCGCCGATATTGATGATACCAAGCTCACGTCTCTCGAGAAAATATTCGGCACGAAGCTCATCTCCTGCTGTCAGCTTAAGCTCTTTGTTGACCGGAACGGCCGATCCGGTAATGATCCTGTCGATATAGCTGTATACAAGCTTGATATCATCGGGCTTGAACAGATCATCGATCAGGAACTCTTCTCTGAGCCTTTCTGTATCGTACAGTTTTACATCACGGGGTGATGAATAAGTTCTGATTTCCATAAATGATTCCTTCCATTAGTTTAAGTTTTTTCTACCAGCAATCCTGTCCTTTCGGGCAGTGCGAGTCAGGTCTTATGGCTCTTACTTCGACATAACAGCCGCATTTACGACACATAGCGGCAAGAAACATATCACAGCCCCGGCAGATCTCAAGCCGTCTGTGGTATTCCTCATCAGCAATACGCTGTTCCGGAGCCAGAGCATCAATATAGTTTTTCACGCTCTGATAAGCCGCTTTGTCAGCAAGCTCGTAAAGCATGCATCTTTTGCAGTTTTCCAGGCCGGTACTCATAAATGACCCTTTCCCTTCCGGAAATGATCCCGCGAAACAGTATCATTTAGGCTGTTTGCCGATGTAAGCAAGGATACCGCCGTCTACGTACAGAACATGTCCGTTTACAAAGTTCGAAGCTTCCGAAGCAAGGAATACGGCAGGACCTACAAGATCCGCAGTTTTTCCCCAGCGTGCCGCGGGAGTTTTTGCGATGATAAACGCATCAAAGGGATGTCTGCTTCCGTCGGCCTGACGCTCGCGCAGCGGCGCTGTCTGAGGAGTCTCGATATAGCCGGGTCCGATACCGTTGCACTGAATATTGAACTCGCCGTATTCGGAAGCAATATTCCTGGTAAGCATCTTAAGTCCGCCCTTGGCAGCGGCGTAGGCCGAAACGGTCTCGCGTCCGAGCTCACTCATCATGGAGCAGATATTGATGATCTTTCCTCCACCGTTCTCGATCATTGACGGGATAACAGCCTTTGAAACGATGAAAGGCGCATTAAGGTCAACATCGATAACCTTTCTGAAATCGGCTGCGGACATCTCACACATCGGGATCCTCTTGATGATTCCTGCATTATTTACAAGAATATTGATCCTGCCTACTTCTGCCTCGATCTTCTTGACAAGTGCCTGTACAGCATCTTCATCGGTTACGTCGCAAACATATCCGTTGGCTTCGATCCCTGCTTCCTTGTATGAAGCAAGACCCTTATCTACAAGTTCCTGATTAATGTCATTAAAAACGATCCGAGCGCCCGCATCAGCCAGTCCGCATGCGATCGCAAAGCCGATACCATATGAAGCACCGGTCACCCACGCAACTTTTCCCTGCAATGAAAACTGATCAATAATACCCATTTAAGCATACCTCCGTTATGATAATTTTTGCTTGTGGTTTCATTATACAAAACCGTGTTCCATTTTTCAAGTATAAATTATCATAATATTATCGATTTTCAGTTTCCGTTCATCGCAGCTTCAACAAGGTCAAGGAACTTCAGATAATCGTCAACAAATGCGGCACCGTCCTCTTCGACAAAGTCAAACCGCTCTTCCTTGCAGGCAAATTCATGCTGCTTGGCCCGTTCGGAGATCTCCGTCGCATAAATCGTAGCCATCGAGGATTTGGTCGCATGCGCTTCTATTCCGAAGTCCTTGTAATCCTTTTGGGCAAGATATTTTTTCATCTCCTGCGCTTTGTTTCTTCCGTCATTGACGATCGCCGTAAACAATATGTTGAGGAAATCGTCTTTTGCACCGTATCGCTCGATCGTTTTGTCGATATCCATTCCCGGGATATCCCTCAGTCTTTCAACAAGCGTTCTCTTTGCACCGGAATTATCCATTACATCCTCCTGTTTTTCAGACACCTTCTGTATATCAGGTGTCTCATTTATGGTCATATTATCTGCTTTTATAGGATCGTTGGTGCCTCCTATAGCCGATTTGATGATCGTATCAGCCTTCTTATTCAAAAATTCCCTGTTGGTAAGAGAACATGAATCGTCCGCCGCATCCTTTGACGCGGAAACCGTATTGTCTTCCGCAGTTGCTGCCGGTGCTTCGTCTTTGTTCTCCTGAGGCAGATCCTTATCTATAAGCGAAGGATCAAGGTGTTTGATGATACATTTTTCAAGAAGTTCCGAATCGATAGGCTTGCTCAGGTAGTCAACAAACCCATCGGCAATGTACTTTTCACGTATTCCGGCAAATACATTGGCTGTAAGGACAATGACCTTGGTATCATAGTTGACACCGGCAAAGTCCTCCCTGAGCAGATGCAGTGTTTCGATACCGTCGGGATCGGGCATGCGGTGATCCATCAGTATCAGGTCATACTTGATATCACGGCATTTGTAGATACACTCTCTGCCTCCTGTTGCGGTATCGATCTGCATTTTAGTGCGTTTCAGCAGCTCTGAGGCTACTCTTAAGTTGACCAGATTGTCATCGACAATAAGTACCTTGGCCTTTGAAGCATGAAACTGTTCGACATACCCGATCGATTCTTCGCTGCTCTTCTTAATCGCTTCCCTTATATCTCCGATCGGTTCGGGATCCGAAACCTTCTGAGGAATAACAACGGTAAACGAGCTTCCTTTGCCGTATTCACTCTCTACCGAAACCGTTCCGTGCATCTCATCGAGAAGCCTTTTTACGATACTCAGTCCGAGACCCGAACCTTCGATGGTCCTGTTACGCTGTTCGTCAAGTCTTGTAAACCTGTCAAAAAGAGTGGAGATGTTCTCTTTTTTGATACCTATTCCGTTGTCGCTTACAATGAATTTCAGATCGATCTTCCCAGGCTGCTTTTCATCCTTTTCCGCAGTCACCTTCAGTGTAACATAGCCTTCTTTCGTATATTTGACCCCGTTTGAGATCAGATTTACGAGGATCTGCTTGATATGGATCTCATCACCGGACAGCTCGGAAGGTATATCACGCGCGATATCAAATCCGCTCTTTAAGCTCTTGGCGATCGTCCTCTCGTTCAGCAGCTGTACAAGGTCATTGAGCATCGGGGCTGTCTTGTAAGGAACATCAAGGATCGTCATCTTGCCTGCCTCGATCTTCGAGAAATCAAGAACATCATTGATAAGGCCCAGCAACATTTTACCCGAACGATCGACCTGATTGGCATATTCCCTGATCTGGGGATCCCTGTTTTCACGTATGATCATCTCGTTCATTCCGATGATCGAGTTGATAGGTGTACGTATTTCATGGGACATGCTCGCAAGGAACGATGATTTCGATTCGTTGGCGGCAAGCGCCTGTTCACGTTTCAGATCCGACGCGTGGTTTTCCTGTATCTGCTGCAGGAAACCGCTGACGAGCAGAACGATAAGCCCGATCTCAAGGAAAAAACCTTCATTGTCAACAATGTTGAGCTGTGACTGTATTACCTCGAGAAAAGCCAGTATGATCGCGGATCCGAGTCCTGTCGCAATGATCTTGTACTCCCCGAGGTGACCCTTTCGGATATCAAGGATTACACTTACGATCTCGAGGATGAAAATGACCATAAGCACCAGCTCGATCGCGATCTCGCTGCGTACAAAGCTTATGCTGCCCGTAAAGTGAAGAATGGTGGAAATAATGAACAAAGCGGTTGAAAGTATGGCGGACGCGAAATGTATGATCGTAAATCTGCCCCTTTGCATCCTGTCTACATAAACTATTACGGGGATCGGCATGATCATAAGAGCCAGCAGCGCAAGTGTTCCGTTGATATAATAAGTTCCCGTGATCAGCGGGAATATTCTCGAATTGAAGACTATCCATGTAGAAGCAAATATCGCTCCGATCGATAAATGTGCCACAAGGAGCCTTCTTTTGCCGAGTATCGCCGCGGCACAGTCAACAATGGTGATAACGGTTGCAGCAAAGATCAGCATGCTTGCGAGGATCGCAAGAACGGCATTTTTCCGGAAAATATTTATTATTATACCCAGACTGTCCCCATAGTACACAGTATAAAGCTTACTGTTCATAACGTCCGGATCTTCAAAAACTATTTGGAGCGTCCTGCCGGCATCTTCGGAATCGACTCTCAGAAAGAGGGATACTTCATTAACCGCGCCTCCCCATACTCCGGTATTCATACGGTCATAGCTCTTACGCAGTCTGTCTCCGATATAAACCTTGTTGCTGCTCTGACAGTAATAGTTCACCCACATGTTATCCCTTACGTTATAAGGGATCGTGGTTTCGATCGTGATGCTCTCGCCTCTTTTGCTGTTGATCCTCGCAGGGAATTCTATCGGTTCTCTCGATCCGTCCGAGCGCACAATAGTCCAGTTCTCTATGGTATTACTTTCCCATTTGAGCTGTGACGTGACTTTCCCGGCGATAATATCAACGATCACCACGATCGTCATGAAGGCAATCATAACAAAAAAAGCTATATAATATCTCCAAACCCTGGTTTTGCTGTTTTCCATATAAAAACCCTGCTTTTCCCAAAAATAACAAAGCACAACCGTTACATGCGACCCCGGACTTCTGCCGCAAAACACCCGCACTCTGCCCCATGTGATGCGGATACATATATGTTTATTCTAACATATCTGTTAATTTACTTCAATGCGTTATTAAATTTTCACAAAAAATAACTTTTTCGTTAATTGATAATATAACTGTTTTAAAATATAATTCAGATATATTTTGTTGCTATTCACATCATGAAAGGACAGGCGTATGGATCATGTTATAAATAAAAAACAGCTTATGACCATCTTACTTTCCGTGCTTATCGTATGCTTTTTAAGCGGATGCAGGAAAACGTCAGACACCCCACTTACGGGAGATGTCACAGCAACACCGGCAGTATCCTCAACAACCGATACCAAAGATGCAAATGACAGTGCAACCGGAGTAAGTGACGTAACCGGAACAAGTGACGAAAACGCAGTAAATGACATAACCGCCGAGGCCGGCACTCAGGATGTATCAGCAACGGACAAAACCGATACTCCCGACATACCGGGGTTATCGGGAGGAGCAGATGCACCCGGAGTACCCGGAGTGCCCGGAGTAACCGGCATGTCGGGTACGGAAGATCCCTCCGCCCGGCTGCCCGGCGGTACCGCCGCACCTGGATCTGTATTATCTTCGGTCTCAAATGAGGATATGGCTGAATTTGTGAGACTCTATGCCGCGACACTCGAAGGAATGAAGCCTCTCGAGTCGATCGATCTTCCTTCGGATTCGTCCGATTACTCGGATCTTCTCGCTACTGAAGCTCTCTCCTTCTGCAGTCAGGGTAACAAATCTTCCGTCACCAGGTATCTGACCGCATCGGGCTTTGAGATCCTTTTGCAGGCCAATTACGACAAGGATCCCGCCGATCCTTCACATACCTGCGCATTTACACTCGCCAAGAAGAAAGTCCCCTATAACGGCTCCGAACGCGACCTACTGCTTATAACCGTCCGTGGTACGGAATCGGGCGAATGGTTCTCCAATTTTGATTTTGCCGCATCACATTCCGACGAAACCGCTTTTGCCGAGAACTTCCTTCAGTCGGCTCAGGACGTGTATGTCAGGATACTTCCTTCGCTGCTTGCCAATCCAGACGCTCTGATCCTTGTCTGCGGACACAGCCGCGGAGCCGCATGCGCCAATCTGCTCGGAATGACGCTTGACGATCTCCGCTCCAAGGAGAACGTATACGTTTACACATTTGCGACACCCGCAACGATACGTTCCGATTACGATCCGGAAAGCTATTCCAATATCTTCAACCTGATCAACCCCGCAGACATGGTAACGCATCTGCCTTTAGCGGGCTGGGGCTATAAAAGGATCGGCAATGACATCATCCTTGACGGCGATCCCGGGCTTGTCGATACCCTGAAGCAGGATATGGATCTGCTCAGCGCTTTCGCTCCCACGATCTCCGACTATTACGGAACACGTCATCCGTTATACGGGCTCGACGGGTTTGACGGCGGCATAACCGCCTACGAGACCATGCTTGCGTTTGCCTCCTCGATGATCGGTGTAGACAATCCCGAGATCAACGGCCTTAAAGTAACCGATATCTACAAGCTGAGTCTGGGCAGCGAAAAAGCAGGAGAACTCTATCCCCTGCTTAACTTCCTGCAACGTATGGTAGGTACCGACGGCAATCTGAACCTGAATGTATTCAAGCAGCATATGCCTGCGATATACCGAGAACTGATCGCCCTGCGTTCCGGCGAATAAAGGCCCGGACCGTCCATGATCATTCCGGGTCGGGACCGATCATTCCCAGATTAAAATGTCTGCGGCACAATGCCACATAACTTTCATTACCACCCATCATCACCTGAGCACCGGCCCTTACTACCCGGCCGTTGAATATCCTGGCGTTATGGGTGGCTTTTTTTCCGCACCAGCACACAGTCTTGACTTCCTCGATCTTATCGGCAATCTCCAGAAGTCTTCTTGAACCCGGGAACATCCTTGCCTGAAAATCCGTCCTGAGTCCGTAACAGATCACCGGTATCCCTTCATTATCCACGATCTCTGCAAATGCATCAACCTGCTGTTCTGTTAAGAACTGTGCCTCATCAACGATTATAGCATCATAATTGCGCACTGCTTCACGGTTCTGCGCGATCTCCTCAAAAAACTCTTCCACAAAACGACATTCGGCTTCAAGCCCTATCCTTGACCTTATGATCTTCTCGCCGTCCCTGTTTTCAAGCCTGGGTTTGAGCAGAAGCGATCTGCAGCCGCGTTCAATATAATTATAATTTACCATCAGGGCATTGGCAGTCTTTGAAGACCCCATTGCCCCGTATCTGAAATACAGCTTTGCCATCTGACCATCCTCACATCCGTTCCTGTCTTACTGCTGCAGCACCGGTGTACATCTTAATTGTCCGCCCGGTTATATCCGTTTTTCATATGAACGCTGGCATCCTTAAGCACATTGTTAAGTGTGTCGACAGTGCGTTCCTTCGCCATCTTGGCGATCTCTTCATTCGCCTTTTCGGCAAATGAGAAGTCTTTTTCGGCAATCATTTTGCGGTCATACTCGCCCACTATCCTGCGTCCGTTTGTCATCACGGCATTCTGGTAGCGTTCAACATGCTGGGCACATGTTGAAAAATTGGCATCCGCCAGCGCACCGATCAGTCTGCTTCCCCAGTAAAAGTTCTCGGTAGAGGTATCAAGGGTCACATTTGAAAAATATGCGGGTATCCCGGAAACATTGGTATATACCGGAACAACGGCATCAAATGCGGTAGATCCGAAACATATCCACTCAAGTCCCCTGATCTGACGGGGGACATCGCTTCTTATCTGGCAGATCGAGGTGACTCCGGTGCGGTTGATGCCTATCGAACGGTACATTCCGCGTTTACCGGTATCCCTGTTCGTATAAGGATCGTAATCCGTTCCCTGATAATGAGCGGAAAGCATGTATTTTACATCCTCAACGGCTATCTTTCTGTCAGGCACAAGAGCCCACGGGATATTGTCGCTTTCGGGACCGAATTCACTGTCGGGTCCATCCCAGCGATGGCTGTAGGGAGTGAGATACCTGCCCATGAACCACGCTCTCGGAGTGTTGTAAATATGATCCATATCCGTATGCGAACCGAAGATGTCTCTCGGATTGAACCTGCCGTCCTTGTTCAGATCAAGATTGTTATCCTTAATGAATTTCTTAAGATCCTTTGAACACAGATGTTCCTTTCCGGCCCCAAACGCATCTTTCAGGTCAAAAGAATCCATTCCGAACTGGTTAGGAGCGATCACGCACATATCATCGGGTACGCGCCTTGCCATCCAGTGATGACCTCCGATGGTTTCCATCCACCAGACTTCGTTCTCATCATTGAAGGCAATCCCGTTGGACTCATAGGTTCCGTACTCTTCAAGCAGTTTTGCGAGCCGGAGCACGCCCTCTCTTGCACTCTTTATATAAGGCAGGACAAGTACGACGATATCCTCTTCGCCTATACCTCCGGGAATATCCTTCTCGCCGCGCTTCTTCGCTTTTTTGTACTCAACAAGCGGATCTGCCGCAAGAACACGCGGATTCGAGGTGATCGTCTCGGTTGCGGTCATTCCGACATTGGCCTCATTGATACCGGTCGCCGCCCATATTCCGTCCTTGGTATCCACACTCGGACACGAGGTATATCTCATCGGATCCTTCGGCAGCTCTATAGTAAGATGTGACCTGACACTTTTATACTTTTTCGGCTGTTTACCGGGTTCGACAACAATAAGCTTCTTAACATCAAACGAACCGTCATCGGTCCTTGCGATCATTGTCGTATTGTCATTACTGGCCTTCTTTCCGACCAGCACAGTTGTACAGGGCATAGATTTCATTCTCCTTATTTGCTTTATTTGCCGGAGCTTACCGTCCGGCGTTCCCGACTATCATACCACCATTTATGTGATTAATCCAGTCCCCAAAGTGATCCCATATACCGCAAGATCGACCCGTCCATTCTTCACTTCTACGCCCTCGGCCTCCAGAAGCCTTGCCTGCGCGCCTGCTCCACCGAATGCAAACTCACCCGCAAGTTCACCTTTGGAATTGACGACACGGAAACAGGGAATATTATCGGGATCGGGGTTTTTATGCAGGGCATTGCCCACAGCCCTTGCCATCTTTGCATCTCCTGCCATTTCCGCGATCTGCCCATAGCTCGCTACATGTCCGTAAGGGATACGCTTAACTGCCTCGTAGATCCTTTTTGTGGGACTGTCGGAGATCAGCTCGTAGCTTTCGGCGATCATCAGCCTGATATCTCTGTCGGGTATGCTGCCGTCAAGAATGATCGTATTCCAGTGCTGCTTATTCTGATGATATCCGGGCATCACCGATCTGTAGATATCCCTCCAGAAATAAGCCTTGTCGGGATCAGTTTTTACATTGCAGTTGATATATCCGTCACGCTCATAGGTCCATAAAAAGGCCTTTTTGTTGCCTTTGTACCTTACAAGCTGCCAGTTGGGATCATGAAAAGGCACATCCTTATATGTATCCGGAAATGACAGTCCGTATTCAAGTATCTCTTCTCTTGATCGCATCATTCTACCCTTTTCCAAAGCAGGTCACATATTCTTCAGCCTTTGGGAGACACTCTCCAGATATGCTTTCTGTTCGGCTTTCAGTAAATTTTCATCGGGACGTTCGATCCTCTCAGAACTCACCCATTTAAGATTACGAACCGCCTTTTCCGATTTTATCACGACCTGGGTGTACTCCGGCCCTACCATGAGAAACTGCAAAGCTTCCTCAGGTTTAAGATAACCGCTGCTGACGATCCCAAGCGTATCAAAGATTGTATCGTTTGCTATCGGTCCCATTACCACATCTGCGGTAAGAGTATCCTTTAGTCTCCTGTTCCCGAAAATATAGTCAAACCACTCCGCATTCCGCGAAAAATAATGGATATCCAATCCGTCTTCGTCGAACTCGTAAGTGTTGACAACCGCATTGGCACGCGCCCACCGGTAAGTAAAATCGCGGTCGGGAGTCAGATAGAATCCCCAGCCGAAATCCGCATTCTTCCTGCCGCTGTGGATATCCGGATGCTGTATCTCTCTGTCGGAAGTATGATATAGGATCATCTTTTTCGTCCCCTTATTGGTTAAGGTGTCAAAAGCACTTCGTGCCATTTTCACATATAGGATATTGATATTTCAAGCAAGCTTAATTAACTGAACAGTGCTGCCTTTATATCATGCTGTGTACAGCCTTCTCAAACTCAGGCACCCACCATTCACGGTAGCCTTCAAGTGTAGGATGGATCGGATCAGCCATGTATACTGCACGGGCATCGGGACTTATGGCATTGAATTCCTCCTCATCCCAAAGGTTAAGGATCCCGATCTTCCATTTATCCGCTATCTGTTTTAAGAGCTCTACCATCGCTGCATACTCCGGTGAATCGTATCGCGGATTGGTGTAAAACAGCACCGGACAGGCCCATTTCTTCCGTGCGTATGCGATGATATACTCTATTGCCCCCGCTATCGTTTTAACGTCAAAGGCCTCCATATCCGAATCCCGGCTGACATTGCCGGGGAGCTTACGGCAGGTAGCGTCATTGGTTGATAACTGACAGATAAACAGATCCGCCGTTTCCGCATCGATCGTCTTAAGCCTGCTTATATAAGAGTCAGGCCCTTCATCTGTAAGGGTTGTGCCGGAAACAGCCTCCTTAATCATCAGGTACCCGTTTCTTTCACACAGGATATCGGCAAAAGAAACACCTTGTGATGCCGCTCCGTATGTAACCGACGACCCCAGGAAAACAATAGTTTTCATAAATACCGTTCCTCCGGAAATTCCTTTAAAAAAAGTTTATCTGCCGATTTCGATCATTCGTTTCCATATCGTTCTTTACTGCTGTTTACGCGATCCAGCAGTCACCGTTCGGAGCAATAAATAGTAATCCTTTCTCCTCAGAGACCGTATTACCGCTGAAGTCCTTCACGATCACCCTGTTATAGAACCTGTAATCATCCGTGGCACAGCTGTTTTCCTCATCCCAGCCTTCCTCGACCCACTCCTCGATATATACCTTCCCGTCTTCTATCAGAGAGACGGTCTGGCGGGCACCGAGTTCGATCGAAAACCTTTCCGGGTAATAGCATTCGAAGGTTTCATTGTCCTGACTTGTTACATAAAGCGGATTTCCCATGATCTTCAGGTTATAGAGCTTTACTTCGTCAAATCCGAAACCGGTTACGGCTTCGGCAGCCTCTTCGGGCAAATAACGGTACAGCGTGATCTTTCCCGCGCGGTAATCCCCCTGCAGAAAATAATAATACCGGTCGGCATATACC
>JAILIQ010000329.1 GCA_024695205.1 Lachnospiraceae bacterium | reverse complement strand
AGCCGGAAAGCGCCGTGTTACGGCTTTTTGTGACGCAACAGCTGCCCGAAGAGGACTTTACTAAAAATTTATGTACGAAATGCTTTGATTGTGATAAAATTAATGACAGTGTGTTGATACGCAACCGAAAGCCCGGGGATTATCTGCTGCTGCGCAGCGGAAGCGGCGATCTGATGCGCAAAAGCCTGAAAACCTGGCTGATCGATAACAAGATCCCGGCCGGGGAACGGGAAAAGCTTGTCCTGGTAACCGAAGGAAGCCATGTACTGTGGATCGTGGGATACCGGCGGGATGATTCGTATCCGGTAAATGAGGATACACGCAGGGTCCTGGTCATGAAACTGCTTAGTATAAAAAATGCTGCGGAGGGTCAAGATGAATAATATTGATGTCAAAATGAAGGTCATGATCGCTCAGGATGTACTTGAAAAACGCATACAGGAGCTTGCACAGGATATAAGCCGCGACTATGCCGGAAAGGAACTGCATCTTATCTGTATCCTTAAGGGCGGGGTAATGTTCATGACACAGCTTGCCAAGCATATCACCGGCTGTCATGTTTCAATGGATTTCATGTCGGTATCGAGCTACGGCAACGAACGTGTTTCGTCCGGCAAGGTGCGTATAGTCAAGGATCTTGATGAGTCCATAGAGGGAAGGGATGTTCTTATTGTCGAAGACATCATCGATTCCGGAAGAACCCTCTCCCATCTGCTTGAGATGCTTGGGACACGCAGGCCTGCATCCGTCAGGCTGTGTACAATGCTTGACAAGCCGAGCCGCCGCGAGGTCGAGGTAAAGGTTGACTACGTGGGGTTCACGATCGAGGATAAATTCGTGCTCGGCTATGGCCTTGATTATGATCAGTTCTACCGCAATATACCTTATATCGCGGTGGTAGAAAACAGCTGAGGCTGTTATTTAAGCGGGTTTTGCGCGAAAAACCGCATTGCCTGAAAAGGTATGGATTCGGAGGTAAAGAAAGTTGAAATTCAATAAAAGAGTTCTGATCTCTTATTTTGTACTGCTTGCGATCGTGATGCTGCTTGTATATTTCTCGGATTCGATCTTAGGATCCGGCAAGGAAAGCTACAGCTACACGCAGTTCTATAACGAGGCTGCGAACGGCAGGATCGCAAGGGTTGAGATCACACCTTATGAGGAGGTTCCGAACGGAAGCATCAATCTGCTGCTGACAAGCGGCAAATACGGCCAGTTCTATTGCTCCGACGTTACCGAGATAGAGAAGGTCGCAAGAGAATTCAATATCCCCTATATCATGTATAAAGTCAGCAAACCCAACTGGTTCCTGACTTCCGTACTTCCCTACATAGTCCTTCTCGTGATCTTCGTAGTGATGTTCTCGATGATGACGGGAGGAGCAGGCGGCGGTGCGAACAACAAGGTCATGAATTTCGGCAAGTCAAGGGCCAGGATGGCAACCGACATGTCAAAGAAATTCAGCTTTGCGTCCGTTGCGGGACTTAAAGAGGAAAAGGAAGACTTAGCCGAGATAGTCGATTTCCTGAAAAATCCCGGCAAATATACAAAGGTGGGTGCAAGGATACCCAAAGGCGTTCTGCTCGAGGGCCCTCCCGGAACAGGTAAAACACTGCTTGCCAAGGCTATCGCCGGTGAAGCGGGAGTTCCGTTCTTCTCGATCTCCGGATCTGATTTTGTGGAAATGTTCGTAGGTGTCGGCGCTTCACGTGTAAGAGATCTGTTTGAAGACGCCAAGCACAATCTGCCCTGTATAGTATTCATCGATGAGATCGATGCGGTGGCCCGCCGCAGAGGTACGGGCATGGGCGGCGGACATGACGAAAGGGAGCAGACCCTGAACCAGCTGCTTGTGGAAATGGACGGCTTCGGCGTTAACGAAGGGATTATCGTGCTTGCCGCAACCAACCGTGTTGATATACTTGATCCCGCCATCTTAAGACCCGGCCGTTTCGACCGTAAGATCGTTGTGGGACGTCCCGATGTGCAGGGCAGGGAGGATATCCTGAAGGTCCATGTCAAGGACAAGCCTCTTGCCGAGAATGTTGACCTAAAGCAGATAGCGCAGACAACGGCAGGCTTTACCGGAGCCGATCTTGAGAATCTTATGAACGAGGCCGCGATCGTAGCGGCCAAGAACAACAGACAGTTCATTCTTGACGAAGACATCAAGAAGAGCTTTATCAAGGTCGGGATCGGTACGGAGCGCAAGAGCCACATCATTTCCGAGAAGGAAAAGAAGATCACGGCTTATCACGAATCCGGGCATGCGATCCTGTTCCATCTGCTTCCCGATATGGGTCCCGTCTATACCGTCTCGGTGATCCCTACAGGCGGTGCGGCAGGTTATACGATGCCTCTTCCGGATAAGGACGAGATGTTCGATACCAAGGGCCATATGAGGCAGCAGATAATCGTGGATCTCGGAGGCAGAGCCGCTGAATCCATTATTTTCGACGATATAACAACAGGTGCGTCACAGGACATCAAGAACGCTACGGGACGCGCACGCAGCATGGTTACACGCTACGGCTTTTCGGACAGTGTGGGACTTGTCAATTATGAACATGATGATGACGAGGTGTTCATCGGCCGCGATCTGGCGCATACCAGATCCTTCAGCGAGAATGTGACCAACCGTATCGACGATGAGGTCAAGAAGATCATAGATGAGTGTTATGCGGAGGCACTCAGGATATTGCGTGAAAATATTGAGGTCCTTCACAGGAGCGCCGCTCTGCTGATCGAGAAGGAGCGTATAGGCAGGGAAGAATTCGAAGCTCTGTTTGAGGGATAACATAACGGCGAAAGCTGATGGGGCCTGCTTTACAACTGCCGGATGAAGGTTAAAAAACGTATCAGGGGTATATATCATGAAAATGACAGTCGAATTGTTCGACAGCATCATCAATACTTCACAGGACTGTGTATTCTGGAAAGACAAGGACCGGCGTTTCCTTGGCGTAAACCAGTCTTTTCTGGATTTTTACGGCTTTGAGTCAGCGGATGTCCTGATAGGTAAGAATGATGAGGAAATGGGCTGGCACAACGATCCTGAGCCCTTTAAACAGGATGAGTTGAGAGTACTTGCCGGCGAGAGCACTTACAAGGTGCTCGGCAAATGCATCATCAGAGGTGAGGAAAGAGATATCATTGCTTCTAAACGTCCTCTGTACGAGAATGATGAGATAGTCGGGCTGGTAGGCAGTTTCGTTGACGTTACCGATGTCATCCGACGTCAGAACAAGATGGACGGATCACAGGTGATGTATACGATCGAGAAGCTTCGCAAATACAGCTTTTTCGATTCGTTTATTGATGATATCGGACTGGATACGATACTTGACCCGCTGACAGGGATACTCTCCCGCGCCTATGCCGTGAAATTCGTACAGTCACTGATCGATACGCAGACTCCGTTTACATTTACGATCCTTGATCTGGATAATTTTAAGTTCATTAATGACAGTTTCGGACACAGCGCAGGTGACAGGGTTCTGGCAGCCGTTTCGAAGGGACTTGCCGAGTTCCTTGGGGACAACGGTGTGGCCGGCCGTTTCGGAGGCGACGAACTGCTTCTGGTCGATCTGAAGAATATCGAGCTTGAGGATAAGATCGAGTTCTTTGACAGACTTTACGGTCATTCGAACGCCCTGAGGATGAATGTGAGATTCGAGAACGGAGCAGCATTTGTGACAGGGACCGCAGGAAGTGCTTCATTCCCCGGGGACGCCGATAATTTTACGGATTTGTTCGGTCTGATAGACAAAATGCTGTATCTGGGCAAGAGCAGGGGCAGGAACTGCTATACGATATATGAGGATGATAAACACAGGAATATAGAAATACGCAAGATAACCAAGAACGGTGTCTGCACAGAGATGCGCAGCATAAAAGACCAGCTTGAGTCTGTGGAGGGCTTTGTCAACAAGCTTCAGGTCATACTGCCGCATGTGGTGGAAGACCTGCAGATCCAGGATATGTATTATGTGAACGGGAAAGGCAGGATGCGGTCCGTCGCCGATGAGGATTTCGATGAGGATGCAGGAGATATTTCCAAACTGATGAGCGACGACATGTACTCGGAAAATACGCTCGAACCCGTTAAAAAATACAGCCCCCGCTTCTATAAGGCTCTTGTACGCCACGGATTCGAATCCGTAATGGCCGTCAGGATCAGATCCAAGGAGAAAACCTACGGATATCTGATCTGCCCTGCAAGGCGCAGCCTGAGGATATGGCAGGAAAACGAATGCGCGATAGTGTATTTCATCGCAGGCTTCCTGGCAGCGTCCCTTGAGATCGAGAATGAGAAGATACCGTGATCCGAAACTGATGAGGTATTAGAGTAAGCGGGGTAAAAGAGTAAACGTGGTTTAAGAGTAAACGTGGTTTAAGAGTAAACGGGGCATAAGAGTAAACGAGGCAGTTCGGACAAATGCAGAGTTGTGCAATGTGCACAAAAACGTATATGAACTTTTGTGAAGTTTGTGCACACTTAATTTGAATCCTTGCTATAATAATACTCGTAAACCCCAATACATTATATAGTTTTTGCTACACCCCATAAGTAACAAAAATACCTTCTCCAAAAAAGGATAATCGAAAGATTATCCTTTTTTCCTTTTAAGAGATGTGATATAATATTCCGTAAGATGTTTTATCAATAAATTTGGAAATCCTTCGGAGGCATTTATGGATTTCAATCCTGAATATGAGCGTAGTCATCAGAGTCAGAAAGCATTTGAGATGTTTGTGCCGGCTGAACCGCAGATAGATAATTCCAGCACGGGATACATGACGGAAAACTTTATCGGAAGAGCGGTATACAGCGACGGCAGTTCCAGATACAGATTTCCGGCAGAGCCCGAAAACGGCGATACCGTCAAGATAAGGATCAGGGTCGCACGGGGCAACGCTTCGGCGGTGGTGCTTGTTGTCGATACGATGCGCCGGGTCATGAGTATAGTAAAGTCGGATGCTATGTTCGATTATTACGAGGCGGAATTCACTCTCGGTGATACCAAGGTTGAGTATTATTTTATCATTCACTGCGATTATAAGGTCTATTATTACAACAGGATAGGCGTTAATCAGAAATATTATCCCGAATACAATCTGAGGATCATTCCCGGCTTTAAAACACCGGATTGGGCGAAGGGCGCGGTCATGTACCAGATATTTACGGACAGGTTCTGTGACGGTACGACCTTTAACAATGTCGAGTCCAATGAATATTTTTACCTTGACAGTCCCGTAAAGCGGATCTACAACTGGTCGAAGGTGCCTGACTTAAATGGCACGATAGAGTTCTACGGCGGCGACCTGCAGGGAGTATGGAGCAAGCTTGATTACCTGCAGTGGCTCGGGGTAGAGGTGATCTATTTCAATCCCCTGTTTGTATCTCCGTCCAATCATAAGTACGATACACAGGATTACGATCATATCGATCCTCATTTTGCGATGATCATGAATGACGGCGGCAAGCTGCTTGAAGACGGCGACAGCGATAATTCGCACGCTGCGATGTATATCAGGCGCGTGACCGATCATGTCAATCTTGACGCAAGCAATGAGTACTTTGCAAGGTTTGTTGCCGAAGCCCACAGAAGGGGCATGAAGGTCATCCTTGACGGCGTTTTCAATCACTGCGGTTCATTTAACAAATGGCCGGACAGACAGCTGATCTATGACAATGTGCCCGGATACGAAAAGGGCGCCTACAGGGACAAGAACAGTCCTTACCACAGCTTTTTCAAGTTCTTCAGCGACAACTGGCCGG
>JAILIQ010000320.1 GCA_024695205.1 Lachnospiraceae bacterium | reverse complement strand
TGAAACAACCATCATCTACGTTACACATGACCAGACAGAGGCTATGACACTCGGTACCCGTATCGTAGTTATGAAGGATGGTCTTATCCAGCAGGTAGATACTCCCCAGAATCTTTACGATCAGCCTCAGAACCTGTTCGTAGCAGGATTCATGGGTTCACCTCAGATGAACTTCATCGACAGTGTTGTAGGACGTGACAACAACGGCCGTGCAACTCTTACATTCGGTTCGAACACCATCGTTGTTCCCGAGCTCAAGGCCAAGAAGCTTCTTGATGCCGGCTACGAAGGCAAGACAGTTGTTCTTGGTATCCGTCCCGAGGATATCAAGGATGAGGAGATGTTCATCAGCAACTCTCCCGAGAGCACCATTGATGTTACCGTTCGTGTATACGAGCTTCTCGGTGCGGAAGTATTCCTTTATCTTGATGTTGATCAGTATGAGATCACCGCAAGAGTTAACCCTCGTACCACCGCCAGACCCGGTGATGCTATCAAGGTTGCTTTCGATCTCAGCAAGATCCATATTTTCGATAAGGAAACAGAGCAGGTTATCACTCACTGATGATCGGATAATGAGAATGATCAGCCCGGCATTTGATGCCGGGCTGTTTTTTATTGTTTACAATAATCCGCGGAAGTGTTAAAATCATTATTGTATATGATTATGGGGTAAAAGCTGTAAATGCTTTGTTGGAGGTTTATATATGATTTCTAATCAGATTTTGCAAAACACGGTAGAAGGTATCAAGGCGATCACCAGGATCGATCTGTGTGTTATGGATGTCGAAGGCAAGGTTCTTGCGACTACCATGGCGAATGCGGAGGAATACGAGAACGCGGTGATGACTTTCGTCGGATCCCCTGCGGAGAGCCAGTCTCTGTCGGGCTATCAGTTCTTCAAGGTGTATGATGAACAGCAGCTTGAGTATATCCTTCTGGTCAAGGGCGATTCCGAGGATGTATATATGCTCGGGCGTATGGCTACATTCCAGATACAGAATCTTCTTGTGGCCTACAAGGAAAGATATGACAAGGATAATTTTATCAAGAATCTGCTGCTGGATAATCTTCTGCTCGTAGACATATATAACAGGGCCAAGAAGCTTCATATTGACATTGAGGCACGAAGGATCGTATTTTTGATCGAGACCCATACCGAGCGGGATACAGGCGCTTTGGAGACCGTCAGGACGCTGTTTGCAAACTCGAAACAGAAGGATTTTATCACTTCGGTAGACGAGAAGAATATCATTGTTGTCAAGGAACTCAAACAGGGCGAAAGCTATGAGGATATGGAGAAGGTTGCCAATGTTATCCTTGACATGCTGAACACTGAGGCTATGTCGAAGGTTCAGGTAAGCTTCGGTACGATCATCAACGAGATCAAGGATGTATCGCGTTCGTACAAAGAGGCCAAGATGGCGCTTGATGTCGGCAAGATCTTCTACAGTGAGCGGAACATCATTGCCTACAGCAATCTCGGGATCGGAAGACTTATTTACCAGCTTCCTCTTCCTTTGTGCAAGATGTTCATCAAGGAGATATTTGACGGCAAGTCGCCCGATGATTTTGATGATGAGACGATATCGACGATCAACAAGTTTTTCGAGAACAACCTGAACGTATCGGAGACCTCAAGACAGCTCTATATTCATCGTAATACGCTTGTGTACCGTCTTGACAAGCTGCAGAAGATGACGAATCTGGACCTGAGGGTGTTTGAAGATGCGATAACGTTCAAGATCGCGCTTATGGTCGTAAAATATATGAAATACATCGAGAACATGGAATATTGACCTTGCGGTAATATTTTTACAGCCGGGCAAGCGGCTTACTATTACAGAATGCAGGTTGGAGCGGGGTGAGTATTTTGGCCCCGCTTTCAAACATTATGGAGGCATTTGATGGCTAAATTTGATCTGTACAGGGAACTCACAAGGGATATAGAGCCGCCTGTCATTTCGTTGGAAAATGTGACAAAGGATTATGTCGACGGGCTTCATGCCCTAAAAAACCTGAGTCTTCAGATAGATAAAGGTGAGTTTGTGTTTATCGTGGGAAGCAGCGGTTCGGGCAAATCGACCCTGATAAAGCTTCTGCTGAAGGAGATCAATCCTTCCTCGGGCAAGATCATGGTCAACGGAAAGACCCTTTCGAGACTGCGTGAGAGCAGCATCTGCAAGCATCGCAGGGGGATCGGGGTAGTATTTCAGGATTTCCGTCTTCTCCAGGACCGTACGGTTTATGAAAATGTAGCATTTGCACAAAGAGTTATCGAGACCCCTGCGTACAAGATCAGCAGGGAGGTACCCCGTATCCTTTCGGTAATGGGGCTTTCCGAGAAGCTTGACCGTTACCCTTCGGAGCTTTCCGGAGGCGAGCAGCAGAGAGTTGCCCTGGCACGTGCACTGGTCAACAACCCCGTCATACTTTTGGCAGACGAGCCCACCGGTAATCTTGATCCCAAGAATTCGTGGGAGATCATGAGGCTTCTTGAGGAGGTTAACAGACGGGGTACGACCGTGGTTGTCGTTACCCATAACCGTGAGATCGTCGACGCGATGCAAAAGCGCGTTATCACCCTGAATAAGGGCGTTCTGATTAGTGATAAGAAGGGCGGTTACTCTAATGCAAAAAATTAGTACCTTTTTTTACGGGATCGGGCAGGGTATCAAGAATATCGTACGAAACAGGATGTTCTCTCTTGCTTCGATCGGGACAATGGCTGCCTGCCTGTTTCTGTTCGGCATTTTCTATATCGTACTGAGTAATTTCGAGTACATGGTAAAATCAGCGGAAACCAATGTCGGACTTACCGTATTTTTTGATGAGGGCATCAGCGAAGAGAAGATCGATGAGATACGTACCCTGATATCACGCAGGGCGGAAGTGCATCACGTCGAGTACATTTCCGCGGAGCAGGCCTGGGAAGATTATAAGAATACCAAGCTTTCTCCCGAACTTGCCGAAACCTTCGGCAATGATAATCCGCTCGAGAATTCTTCTTCGCTTACGGTCTATCTGAGCGATGTTACGATGCAGGATGTTCTGAACAGATATATCAAGGGACTTGAAGGAGTCCGTAAGATCAATGATTCGGCGGGCATAGCCGATTCGCTTGCCGGGATCAATAAGGTGATCGCGATCGTTTCCGCGGCTATCATCGTGATACTTCTTCTGATCGCCACATTTCTGATCGGTATGACCATTTCAACCGGTGTTTCCGTACGTAAACAGGAAATATCGATAATGAAGCTTATAGGTGCCTCCAATTACTTCATCAGGATCCCGTACGTTGTCGAAGGGATACTTATAGGTGTTCTGGGTGCGGCCATTCCGCTGATCATTTTGAGGCTCATATATACAAATATCACCGGAATGCTTGAAGAACGTTTTTCATCGGCACTGAGCACGATCAGTTTTCTTTCGGTCAGCCGGGTAATGGGCGTTCTGACACCTGTATCGATGCTTATCGGGATCGGGATCGGCTTTCTCGGGAGCGTGATCACTCTAAGAAAACAGCTCAGGAAGATAGAAGTTGGAGTTTGAGACGGTAAAGAGGTTATTGTTATTATGAATAAAAGGATTTTATACGGATTATTGATCGCGATTGCCGTGATCGGAATGATCGCAGGCGGAACATTTGTGATCTACAGGGCGATGTCAAAAGGGCTTAACGAGATCACGGACGGGTTCTGGAATTACAGGAACAACGGTAATTCCGCTCCGCGGATCGCCTCAAATGACAGCAACGACAACCAATTCGGCGAAAGCGGGACAGACGGGGAACAGCCGCATTCGTCCGCAGACAACCTGTTTGGGGATCACAGCACGGATGAGAACAGTTCCGCGACGGATGAGGAAAAGCGCGAGCTGTTTGAGAGCAAACTCGATACCATCATGAGTTATATAGATTATTATTTCTATGACGAAGTAGATGACAATGTTATCTATGATGCGATGCTTCATGCGGCGCTTGATTCGCTCGGAGACCCCTATTCGACATACTATTCTCCGAAGGAATTCGATCTTTTGATGGAAAGCTCGAGCGGAACCTACAGCGGTATAGGCGCTACGGTCTCCCAGAGCATGGAGACCGGGAAGGTAACGATCGTTAAACCATTTATCGATTCACCCGCGATGAAAGCCGGAGTCCTGCCCGGGGACGAGATATTCCTGATCGAAGGCATTTCGATCGAAGGGATGGATCTGAATGAGGTCGTTTCACACCTTAAAGGACCCGAAGGAACAGATGTCAAGGTCACATTTTTAAGAGACGGTGAAGAAAAGGATATTGTCATTACACGCGGCAAGATCGAGGTGCAGTTCGTTACAAGCAGGATGCTCGAAGACGATATCGGTTATATAATGATCTCCGAATTTGAGGGATCGACGGATGAACAGTTCAATCTTGCGATAGATGAGCTTACAAAGCAGGGAATGAAACGTCTTATCATCGATCTGCGCGATAATCCCGGCGGCATGGTGGATACTACCGTAAATATGCTCGACAGGATCGTGCCGAAGGGAAAACTGCTTGTCTACACCGAGGACAAATACGGGCAGAAGTCCGAATCCGTGGCGAAAACGGACGAAACACTGGATATACCGATAGTGTTGCTGATGAACGGCAACTCTGCGAGCGCATCGGAAATATTTGCTGGTGCGATACAGGATCTCGGACTCGGAAAGATCGTCGGCACACAGAGCTTCGGAAAAGGTATTGTCCAGTCTGTAATTCCTATCATGCAGGATATTTCGGGGATCAAGGTCACAAGTTCAAAATATTTCACTCCCAGGGGAGTCTGCATTCACGGAGTGGGTATTACGCCGGATAAGACGGTAGAGCTTGATGAGGATCTGCAGAAGACCCTTATAGAAATGCGCGATCACGACAATCAGATCGACGCTGCGGTGGAACTGATAAAAACAATGAGATAAATGTGAACCGTGGGGCGGTTGGTCTCTGAGGTGAGCTATGGGGCGGTTGGTTTCTGAGGTGAGCTACGGGGCGGTTGGTCTCTGAGGTGAGCTATGGGGCGGTTGGTTTCTGAGGT
>JAILIQ010000278.1 GCA_024695205.1 Lachnospiraceae bacterium | reverse complement strand
TTACCAGAAAAGCGACAGGGAGAACTTCTCGGGATACACCTTTTATAACATAAGGACCAAAAAGTCCAATATCGTCAGTGTCGTAAACTACTGGAGGACAGATGGGACCGGGGATCAGAGGATGATCTACGGTTTGATCTTTACGCATAATCTTGATAATGTTTCGGATGATTTCGACAAGGTTACAGGACTTTTCGGAAAAAGGCGTTTTACCCGTTATATCGCTTACGAGAATAATAAAGACCATTGCGGGGTCAGATATGCACTGGCTTACATAAATGTTGTCAATTTTAAACTGTTGAACATAGAAAAAGGTACAGGGGAAGGCGACAGGTGTTTAAAGAAACTTGCGGACACTTTGGCACACTATTTTAATTCCGGTTACCTTTCAAGGCTTTCGGACGATCATTTTGCCGTACTCGATCTGTATGAAAATGTGATGAACAATACCTCTCAGGTATATAACGCATTTAATGAGGAATACGGCAAGCTTTACAATGTATTCCTAAAGATCGGTATCCTCGAATTCGAGTATAATTCCGAATTTGATCCGGAAAAGGCCATATCCAGGGCCAAGATCGCATGCGATTTTATAAGACGGGACAATACTTCCAATATTGTCGAATATTCCAGTGAGATCGAAGATAACATAAAGCTTCGCGAATATGTTATCAGAAAGCTTGATGAAGCGATCGAAAAAGACTGGATACAGATATATTTCCAGCCTGTCATCAGAACTATTACCGGATATCTGTGCGGACTGGAATCGCTTGTAAGATGGATAGATCCGGAAATTGGTTTTCTGGCTCCCGACCGTTTTATCAATGTCCTTGAGGATGAGCGCTGCATACATAAGCTTGACTGCTTCGTTGTGCGCAGAGTCTGTAAGTATATCAGGGACAGGGTGGATGCCGGCATCCCGATCGTTCCGGTTTCGGTAAATTTTTCGCAGATGGACTTTGTCATGTGCGATATGCTCGAAGTTGTCGAACGCGCCGTGGAGGAATTCGACATACCGAGAGATTACATTCATATAGAGATAACAGAGAGCATGATAGCCTCCGACGAAGGACGTATGCATGATATCATTTCCGGATTCAAAAAAGCCGGTTATGAAGTCTGGATGGACGATTTCGGAAGCGGATATTCATCACTTACCGTCCTTAAGGATTACAATTTCGATACCCTTAAGATGGACATGAGATTCCTTCGTCCTTTCAATGAAAAGTCTATGAGCATCTTGCGTTCCGTTATCACTATGGCCAAGGAGATCGGACTGAAGACTCTGGCCGAAGGCGTTGAAACCCAGGAACAGCTTGATTTCCTCAAAGAATGCGGCTGCGGAATGATACAGGGCTATTATTACGGCAAGCCCGAACCCATTGAAGACATGTTCAGGCATATTGATGAAAAAGGCATCAATGTCGGCAAGAGAAAGTGGAGACATTTCTATGAAACAGCCGGATTTGCCGCAAGATATACGGAAAGTCCTTTGGAAGTCATCGAAGATGACGGAAAGGATTTCCATACCCTGTTCATGAACAACAGCTACAGAAAACAAATATTTGACTATGAGATGAGCAATGAGGAGATCGACAGAAAAATATATCATACTGCTTCGCCTCTGCTCGACAAATACAGGTCTTTTGCGGATCAGATCGAGAAATCCGGGAAAGAGGAAACATTCTATTATACAAGCAACGGAATGTATCTGAAGTTTACGGGTCAGGCAATTGCCGAATGCGAAGGACATCATATAATCAGGGCTTCGATAGTCAATATTTCCATGGATGACAAACGTCAGGACATGGAAAGGCTTGATGCAAAGGCTAAGCAGCTGAATCTTCTGTTTGAATCGGTATTGCTCGTCAAGCTTAAGGAAAATACTGTTACACCGATATTCGGCGGGTTCAGATATTTAAACAGCAGAAGCATAAAGAACAATGATCTGCAGATGGGGATAAAGGCAATGGAAAACGATGTTGTCTATCCTACGGAACGCTCAAGATGTCATGCTTTTTTGTATTCGCCGGATCTTAAAGAAAGAGTGGAAAAAACCGGACGCGGTTATATCACCGGGATTTTCAGGACCAAGCAGGCGGACGGCAATTACAAGTGGAAAGAATTTTTTATCATGATGATCCCGGGCACCGGCGGTAATGAGTATCTGTTCTGTATCAAGAATCATCTGCCCAGACCCGAAACGAACGATGATTCCGCTGAGATGGCGCTCGCCGCTAGTCTTATCGGCAATGATCCGGGAACTGTAAATCTTAAGGAGGGTGCTTTAAGTGATCCTTCTTCAATGCCGGACGTTTCGGCAGGCGAAGAAGGTAAAAAGGGCTTTATTTCCGGAAAGGACAACAATTCGGCACAATCTGCAATTTACGGAAATGAGCTTGATGTAAAGAGCATCTGGCAGAATCTGATGTGGAATACCAATCTGAAGGTGTTCTGGAAAGACAGGGAGAGCAGATTCATAGGTGTCAGCAAAGCATTCCTTGATTATTTCGGATTTGACTCGGATGATATGCTGATCGGGAAAACCGATGATGAACTCGGACTGCATGTTGACAATGAAAGCTTCAACAGGATTGAAGCAGATGTTCTTTCAAAGGGCGAAAAGCATTTTAATAATCTCGGGCATGTTATTGTAAACGGTGAGGTACGGGAGATCTCATTCGACGTGATACCGCTTTATCTAAATGAATTTATCGCAGGTATCATCGGTGTCTTCCGCGACAACGAAAATGAGATCAGTATGATCGAAGCAAGGAGCCTTGAATTAAAGAAGGATCCCGTAACGGGCCTGATGAATGCCCATGCATTTGTGGACGGTCTGATTGATTTTGCGTTCAATTATAATGAAGACGGAAGCGATTACGGAGTCATCGTTGTTAACAATCTTAAATATGACCGGATAATACAGACCTATAATAAAGAATTCGGCGACAAGGTCCTTAACCGGATAGGCATTACGATACTTGAAGCCACCGGTAAAAACTGTATCGCATCAAGACCGAAGGATTCGATATTTGCGGTACTGATCCATGTTGATGACAAAGAACGGTTTATGAAGACCGTCGAAGCCATTGAGGAGAATCTAAAGAGAATCAATGAGGTAGACGGCAACAAGATAACCATGAAGATAAAGATCGCTTCAAAAATACGTTCCGAATCAACGATTGCCGATGAGAGGCTCTATGAGAAAACACTCAGGGAAGTGTTGAAATAAAAAAGGGAGAGGATTAGTAAAATGGACAAGATTCAAATGAAAACGCCGCTGGTCGAGATGGATGGCGATGAGATGACCAGAGTAATCTGGAAAATGATCAAGGATGAGCTTTTGCTGCCGTTTATCGATCTGAAAACAGAGTATTACGATCTGGGACTGCCTTACAGGGATGAGACCAACGATCAGGTCACGATCGACTCCGCCAATGCGACCAAGAGGCTCGGAGTTGCAGTAAAATGCGCAACCATCACACCCAATGCGGCAAGAGTTAAGGAATACAACTTAAAGGAAATGTGGAAAAGCCCCAACGGAACGATCAGAGCGATCATGGACGGTACCGTTTTCCGTGCACCGATCCTTGTTAAGGGGATCGAACCGCATATCCCTCACTGGACAAAACCCATTACTATCGCAAGGCATGCCTACGGCGACATCTATAAGGCTACGGAGATGAAGATCGACGGTCCCGGCAGGGCAGAGCTGGTATTTACCGACGAGAACGGCTACGAAGTAAGAGAACTGATCCATGAGTTCAAGGGACCCGGAATAATACAGGGTATGCATAATACGGACGGATCGATCAGAAGCTTTGCGTACAGCTGCTTTAATTTTGCCGTTGATACGAAGCAGGATCTGTGGTTCGCAGCCAAAGATACTATTTCCAAAAAATACGATCACAGATTTAAGGATATTTTTGCAGAGATTTATGAGGAAGAGTTTAAAACCAGGTTTGAAGAGCTCGGCATCACCTATAACTATACACTCATTGATGACGTGGTTGCACGTGTTATCCGCTCTGACGGCGGTTTTATCTGGGCATGCAAGAACTACGACGGCGATGTTATGAGCGATATGCTCGCGACCGCATTCGGGTCTCTCGGCATGATGACTTCCGTTCTTGTTTCGCCTGACGGCAAATATGAATATGAAGCCGCTCACGGGACAGTTCAGCGTCATTATTACAATTACCGCGAAGGAAAGCCTACATCGACCAATTCCGTTGCTACGATATATGCATGGACCGGCGCGCTGCGTAAACGCGGTGAGCTTGACGGGATCACGGAACTTGTTGATTTTGCAGGGAAGCTCGAGAAAGCGGTCATCGATACGATCGAAAGCGGAGTAATGACCGGAGATCTTGCTTCGATCAGCAAACTTGAAAGCGCTCATAAGGTTTCGACAGAGGAATTTATCGCGGCGATAAGAGCCAATCTTGAGAAGCTGATGTAAAATTATTTATTTACTTTTAATTTTAACTTTATTCTTTGATTGTTGAATTAAATGAATTCATTTGATATCATTCATTTGGCAACAATCGGAATAAAGTTTTTTTAAGGATGATTTTAATATGCTTAGATTAGAGAATATCAAGAAGGACTATGTGATCGGGGAAAGCACGGTTGCTGCACTCAAAGGTGTAAGTATTGAATTCCGTGAAAATGAATTTGTTTCGATACTCGGGCCCTCAGGGTGCGGTAAGACAACTCTTTTAAATATAATCGGCGGATTGGATAAATATACATCCGGCGATCTTATCATCAACAATGTCTCCACCAGGAAATATAAGGACAGAGACTGGGATTCCTACAGAAATCACAGTATCGGTTTCGTTTTCCAGAGTTATAACCTTATCCCTCACCAGAATGTACTTTCCAATGTTGAGCTTGCCCTGACGTTAAGCGGTGTATCAAAGAAAGAGAGAAAACGCCGTGCCAAGGAAGCGCTTGAAAAGGTAGGACTCGGTGACCAGCTGAAGAAGAAGCCCAACCAGCTTTCAGGCGGTCAGATGCAAAGAGTTGCGATCGCGCGTGCCCTTGTTAACAATCCCGATATTCTCCTTGCCGATGAGCCCACCGGAGCTCTTGATACCGAGACCAGCGAACAGGTTATGGATATCCTGTCGGAGGTGGCAAGCGACAGGCTTGTTATCATGGTAACTCACAATCCGGAGCTTGCCCAGGTTTATTCGACACGTATTATAAGACTGCTTGACGGACAGATCATTTCCGATACAATGCCGGTGGAAGAAGATGAAAAGGCCGAAGGAGAGGGTGCCGAAAAGAGCTTTTCCGTATCGGGCGAAAATGCTGTAGGACAGACCATGAACTCCAATCCGAGGATCTGGAAGGATTATTCCGGAAAGGAATCCTCATTTGGAGGAGATCTGTCTGCATTTAAGAATAACAGTAAAAAGGATACGGCCGGGCAGGAAAACGAGGATAACAATACTCCCGTCAAAGAGATAAATGCTATCGTTGAAGAGATTAATCCTACGGTACAGAAGATCGTTGAAAGCATTGATACCGACAAGGAAAAAGATTCTTTGGATCCGCAGGTCGAACGTGCTGTAGCCGAATTTGAAAGGGCTGCAAAACGTGCGCATGAATATGCGGAGGACAGAAAGAGAAACAGCGAAAGGCTGTCAGAAGAAGCCAATAAGCTGACCAGAAGCGCATTTACCAAATCTGAAAAGAAGGAAGCCGCAGATGCGGTAAAAGCGGCATCAAACGCAGAAAAAGAACTTAAGGCGGCAATAAAAGCCGCACAAAAAGCCGATGATACGCTTGCGGCCAGGATCAAAAAGACCGAAAAGGAATTCGGTGTAATAAAGAAGCAGGAAGCCAAAAAAGAAACAGAAAAAAAAGCAGCCGAAGCCAAAAAAGCTGCCGAAGCTAACAAAGCCGTAAAGAAGGAAGAGCAGAACCAAAAACTGAACAGCAGTGAAGCGGCAGGGTCTTCAAAAAATGATCAGACCAAGGGAAGCAACACCGGAAAACGTCCTCCGAGGACTTATATGAAGCTTCATACCGCGCTTTCCCTGAGTCTTAATAACCTTATGACCAAAAAAGGCCGTACATTCCTTACCGCATTTGCAGGAAGTATCGGTATCATAGGTATTTCACTCATACTTTCACTGGCAAACGGTGTACAGACATACATTGACAACGTGGAAGAGGATACTCTGTCAAGTTATCCGGTTTCGATAGAGCAGGCTACTGTTGATATCACAAGCGTACTTAATTCGATGCAGAGGGAAGCTTCGGATACAGCACAGCATGAAGAGGGCAGGATCTATACAAACCAGATCATGACCAGCATGATGAAGATGATGATCAATGAAGTCCAGACAAACAATCTTAAGGATTTCAAGTCATTTATCGAGGAAAACCGTGACAGGTTCGACAATCTGACGACCGATATTTCCTATCTCTATTCGACAAAAATGAATCTGTACCGTGCGGATATAGAGAACGGAATATATCAGGTAAGTCCTTCGCAGGTATTTTCGAGTATCGGCATGAGGGGAATGGGGCGCTCATCCTTCCTTTCAACGGATGTTTTCCAGCGTCTGATCGATAATGATGATCTGCTTAAAGAGCAGTACAGCATTGTTTCGGGACGTTTCCCCGAAAAATATGATGAGGTTGTGCTGATCGTAAGCAATAATTACGAAGCAGTCGATTATACATTTTATACACTTGGCATCCTTGACAATAACGAACTTTCGGAAACCTTTAAGAAGCTCTATGCGGGCGAAGAAGCTGAACTGCCCGAAACAAGATCATATACCTATGATGAGCTTATGAATGTTTCGTTCAAGCTCATGCTGAATTCCGACTATTTTGACAGACAGGAAGACGGAACCTGGAAAGACAGGTCCGATGATGAAGTCTACATGATGCAGAAGCTTGCCGATGCTCATGAGATAAAGATCGTCGGTATATTAAAGTCGGAGTCAAGCGCGGCAATGAACAATCTGTCCGGAATCATCGGATACAGGACAGATCTTATGGAATATCTGATCAATGAAGTCAATAATTCAGAGGTAGTAAAATATCAGAAGGAACATGATGACATTGATATTTTCACCGGAATTCCTTTTGATACCGGCGAGGAAGAAGAGGAAGCTCTTACGATGGAAATGCTTCAGGGTTATATCGCGACTCTTCCGGCCGACCAGCAGGCAAGCTACGCACAGTCCATTCAGCAGATGCGTGATTACGGAATGGATGACGCTCGTATCCTTGAGACATTTTCATCCATGATGGCCAAGGAAACTACAGACGCAACATATGAGTCCAATATGCGTGCGCTGGGTGTTTCGGATCTTGCAGAGCCTTCAACCATCAATATATACCCCAAGGATTTTGAATCCAAGGATTCGATAATGGCTCTTGTTGACGAATACAACAAAGATCTTCCCGACGAAGAAAAGATCAAGGTTTCGGATTATATAGGTCTCATATTGTCCTCGGTTACCACGATCATCAATGCGATAAGCTATATCCTGATCGCCTTCGTTTCAATCTCGCTTGTTGTTTCATCGATAATGATCGGTATCATCACATACATTTCGGTACTTGAGAGGACAAAGGAGATCGGTATCCTTCGTGCCGTAGGTGCTTCAAAGAAGGATATTTCGCGTGTATTTAACGCCGAAACGATCATAGTCGGATTTACCGCAGGTCTTCTCGGTATAGTGATCGCGGAACTCATGCTCATACCGATCAATGCGATCATACTGAAGCTCACCGACATAAGCGGACTTGCTGTTATGCCGCCTGTAGCCGCGGTCATTCTGATATTTATAAGTATGCTGCTCACATTTATCGCGGGGCTGTTCCCTTCAAGGATCGCTGCCAAGAAAGACCCTGTTGTCGCACTCAGAACGGAATAAACTTGAAATCTTGTCCGTATTGGCATATAATCTGCTGTGGCTGATATCAGGTCAAATTTAAACCGGAGTGTAGTGTTATTTTGATGGACAGAGAGCGCAGATACAAGAGAACCGTTTATGATGCCCGGCAGAGCAGACGTGCCAAACACATCAGGGCTATCAGGCTTAAAAAGCTCGGAGCTTTGAGCATACTCATTCTGATGTTTCTGGCTGCCTGCGGCGTATTGTTCGGGATCGGATTCGGGATATATAAGCTTGTGACATCCCGGAAGATGGTCGAAGAACCCTACTCGGCGGACCGGAATACGAATATCGTTCTTGTTGAAAATGTATATGCAAATACGGAACTGACCGGCGGGCCGGATCCGGACCAACCGGATCCGATATTTGCCGAGGTGTTCGGAAATAACGAAAATGAAACGTCTGAGGGAAGTACGGGAGAAGGTTCCGCACAGATTCAGATCGGATCCAAAAACAAACTGATCGTTGTGGATGCGGGCCACGGAGGAAAAGACGGCGGTGCGATTGGCGTGGACAATCTGCTTGAAAAGGATTGCAATCTTGCCATTTCGTTATATGTAAGGGACAATCTTCTGGAAAAAGGCTATCAGGTTTATATGTCCAGGTCCGATGACACGTTCATTCCACTTAATACAAGGGCATCGAAGGCAAATGAGCTTGGTGCCGATGCATTTGTGAGTGTACATATGAATTCATTTCCCGATGTGAATTCGGTATCGGGAGTAGAAGCCTGGACCTTTAAGCGTGACGGATGCGAGGAACTTGGACAGTTTCTGGTTGACAAGGTTTCAGAGGCTACCGGGGCGAAGAACCGGGGAGTTTCATTTGCGAAGAATCTCGTTGTTACAAGTAAGACCGAGATGCCGGCAGTTATCATAGAATGCGGATATATCACCAATCCGGACGAAGGCAATAAGATGAAGACGGATGAATATCGAAAGATTATTGCCGATGCCATTGCCGAGGCGGTCGATCTGTTTATAATGAGCAGGGAACCGCATAATCCGCCGGAGGATGATGAGAATTCAGAAGCCGCAGAATCGCAGGAAAATGCCGGTCCGTAAATTTCGGACCGGATAATGAATATATGGAGGCGTTTTAAAAATGACAAAAGTAGATATTTATTCAGGTTTTTTGGGTGCAGGAAAGACTACCCTGATCAAAAAGCTCATTGCAGAAGCTTTTAAAGGAGAAAAGCTTGTACTGATCGAGAACGAATTCGGCGAGATCGGTATCGACGGCGGTTTCCTTAAGGATTCGGGTATCGAGATCACCGAGATGAACTCGGGATGCATCTGCTGTACACTGGTCGGAGATTTCGGAGAAGCTCTTAAAAAAGTCAAGAAGCAGTTCGATCCCGACAGGATCCTTATCGAGCCTTCGGGCGTAGGCAAGCTTTCGGATGTTATCAAGGCAATTGCCGATGTGGCCGATGAAGCGGGTATTGTCGTAAATAACTTCATTGCCGTTGTTGATGCTTCGAAATGCAAGATGTATATGAAGAACTTCGGTGAATTCTTCAACAACCAGATAGAATATGCCAAGACGATCATATTAAGCCGTACACAGAATGTAAGCGAAGCAAAACTCGAAGAAGCCGTAAAGCTGATCCGTGAACACAATGATAAAGCCGTTCTGATCACGACTCCCTGGGATGAGCTCACAGGAGAATTCATTTTAAAATCGATGGAGGAGAAGTCAAGCTTTGAGGAGGAACTGCTTGAAGCTGCAGGAATCTGCCCCGACTGCGGACATCATCATGAGCCCGGCGGGGAGTGCCATCACCATCATGACGACGATGACGAGGACGAGCATGAGCACCATCACCATCATGACGACGATGACGAGGACGAGCATGAGCACCATCACCAGCATGACGATGATGACGAGCATGAGCATCATCACCATCATGACGATGATGACGAGGATGAGCACGAGCACCATCACCACCATCATGACGACGATGACGAGGACGAGCATGAGCACCATCACCATCATCACGACGATGATGAGGACGAGCATGAGCATCATCACCACCATCACCACGGGCATAATGGACATCACCATGCCGATGAGGTATTTACAAGCGTAGGCATCGAGACTACCCACAAGTTCACCGTGGAAGAGATCAAGGAGAAGCTTGAAAAGCTTGATTCTTCGATGTATGGCGTTGTACTCAGAGCCAAGGGTATCGTTGCTTCATCCGACGGCGAGTGGATCCATTTTGATTTCACACCCGGCGAGTCCGATGTACGACGCGGATCGAGCGATGTCATCGGAAGGATCTGCGTTATAGGAAGCGAGATCAAGGAAGATCTGATCAAAGAACTTTTCAAATAAGGAGAACCTTAAAATGGCTGAAAAACCTGTTTATGTCATCAACGGTTTTTTGGAGGCCGGTAAGACCGAATTTATCCGTACCACACTCGAAGATCCCGAGTTCATCAACAGGGACAGGACTCTTCTGATCGTCTGTGAAGAGGGTATCGAAGAGTATGACGTGGCATCTCTTGCAAAACGCGATATCTTTGTCGAATTCGTGGAAGAATTTGAAGACCTTACCGCCGATTTCTATAAGGGTCTGGAAACAAAATACAGGCCCGACAAGATAATCTTTGAGCTTAACGGAATATGGAAAATGGACGATTTTCTTGAAAGCCCCATGCCCAAGGACTGGATCATGGTTCAGATGATCACGATCGTAAACGCGGCTACATTTACGAACTATCTGAGCAACATGCGTACGATGATCATGGACCATATCAAATACAGTGATACCGTTATCTTTAACCGCTGCACGAAAGAAACGGACAGAGTCCAGATAAGAAGAACGATCAAGCCTCTTAACCGCAAGGCCCAGATCATCTATGAAGCTGATGAGGGCGTGGAACTCGGGGAAGAAGAGGAAGATCCGCTTCCCTTTGATATCAATACCGATCCGATCGTGATAGAGGATGATGATTTCGGATTGTTTTATCTTGACGCGCTTGACAATCCCGGACATTACGACGGGAAGACGCTTTGCTTCAAGGCCCAGTATTATCATGACGAAAAGATGAACAAGGGTGTGATACTCCCCGGCAGATTTGCGATGCAGTGCTGCGCGAACGATATCTCTTTCATCGGATTTCTGGCAAGACTTCCCTTCAGTCTTAAGGATGAGGTCGCGACGCTCAAAAATAAGGACTGGATATATGTAAAAGGCAAGGTAAAGATCGAACTGAAGCGTGAATACAGAGGCAGAGGCCCCGTGATCTATATTCAGTCGATCGAAAGAGCTGCTAAGGCTGAAGAAGATATTGTCTACTTTACCTGATTGTCCTTGACTAATTCCGATATTGATTATATAATATTATGTTGCAAGCCATGCGCTTTTTTAATGGCCATGCAGATAAATCCGGTATTATGTCGGAGATCGGAGGCTTCCAATTGCTTAAAAGTATGACCGGTTTCGGACGGTTTGAGAAAGAAACCCTCGAGAAAAAGATCACGGTAGAGATGAAGGCGGTTAATCACCGGTATTGCGAAATTTCGCTGAGAATGCCCAAAAAGCTCAATTTCTTCGAAGCAGCCATCAGAAATCTTCTGAAGAATTATATCAACAGAGGAAAGGTTGATGTTTTCATTTCCTATGAGGATCTGACCGAAGGCACCTCATGTGTCAAGTATAATTACGATATCGCCAAGGAATATTACGAACACATCGTTAAGCTCGGTGATGATTTCCGTATCGAAAACGACCTGAAGGCTTCGGTGCTTGCGAGATTTCCCGAAGTGCTCACACTTGAGGAACAGCCCGTTGACGAAGAGGAGCTGTGGAATTATATCAGCGACGCGATCGCAAAATGTGCCGAGAATTTCGTTAAAACAAGGATCGATGAAGGCGAACACCTTAAAAATGATCTTGTGAACAAGCTTGACAATATGGTCGGTATGATCGATTTTATAGAAAACAGATCGCCGCAGGTTGTCGATGAGTACAGGAACAGGCTTTACGCCAAGGTTGAAGAGCTGCTCTGTGACAACAAGATCGATCAGGGCATCCTGGCAACAGAGATCACCATATTTGCTGACAAGATCTGTGTCGATGAGGAAACGGTAAGGCTCAGGGCTCATATCAAAAATATGAAGGCAACGCTAGATGAGGCTGAGAATGTCGGAAGAAAGCTTGACTTTATTGCCCAGGAGATGAACAGGGAAGCCAATACTATCCTGTCGAAATCAAGCGATCTTGATATAACCAACACTGCGATCAATCTGAAGACCGATATTGAGAAGATCAGAGAACAGATCCAGAACATTGAATAACGAAAAGGAGATAAATAATGATTCACCCTTCTTATAATGAACTTCATGATGTGATCATCAAGGACCAGGAAAAGGACGATCCGCTGCTTTCCAGCAGATATGCGGTTTGTACCGCTACCGCGAAGCGTGCGGAGCAGATAATAAGAGGCCAGGAGCCCTTAAGCAATATCAAGAGCGGTAAGCCGCTCTCGATCGCAATCGATGAGATCTTTACCGGAAAAGTGAAGGTTCTCACCGAGGAAGAAGCGGAGAAGGCCAGGGAAGAAGCTTCGTTCGGCGAAGATAACGCGGACTGAAACGCAAAAACTGTCTGAATTACCGATTTTTTAACGGTTTTCATTTGTTTTTTTAACGAATGTGTTAATTATTCTAAAATTTGAAAATCACACTTGAATTTCACTCGGAATTTAGATAAAATGATTAAGGTTTGTAAAAGAAATAATTCTTTATAAATTATCAGGAGGATTTTACAATGGCAAATGTAAGAGTTGCAATCAATGGTTTTGGCCGTATCGGCCGTCTTGCATTCAGACAGATGTTTGGTGCAGAGGGTTACGAGGTTGTTGCTATCAACGATCTTACCAGCCCTAAGATGCTTGCTCATCTTCTTAAGTATGATTCGGCACAGAAGCCCTACGCTCTGAAGGATACCGTTTCCTACAAAGAGGGCGAAGGTGACGGAGAAGGCTCCATTACCGTAAACGGCAAGGAGATCACAATTTACAAGAAAGCTAACGCTGCAGAGCTTCCTTGGGGTGAACTTAAGGTTGATGTTGTTCTTGAGTGCACCGGTTTCTATACCAGCAAGGAGAAGGCACAGGCTCATATCGATGCCGGCGCCCGCAAGGTTGTTATTTCCGCTCCTGCAGGTAAGGATCTTCCTACCATCGTTTACAATGTAAATCATGAGACCTTAAAGGCAAGTGATACTATCATTTCAGCTGCAAGCTGTACAACAAACTGCCTTGCTCCCATGGCTAAGGCTCTTAACGATCTCGCAGGCATCAAGTCAGGTATCATGACAACCGTTCATGCTTACACAGGCGATCAGATGATCCTTGACGGTCCTCAGAGAAAGGGTGACCTTCGTCGTTCACGTGCAGGCGCTATCAACATCGTTCCCAACTCAACAGGTGCTGCTAAGGCTATCGGCCTTGTTATCCCTGAGCTTGACGGCAAGCTCATCGGTTCCGCACAGCGTGTTCCTACCCCTACTGGATCAACCACAATCCTTATCGCTGAAGTTGAGAAGAACGTTACCAAGGAAGAGATCAATGCTTACATGAAGAGCGTTGCAAATGAGAGCTACGCTTACAATGAGGATGAGATCGTTTCTTCAGACATCGTTGGCAGCACTTACGGTTCAATCTTTGATTCAACCCAGACAATGGTTGGCGCTAACAACCTTGTTCAGGTAGTTTCATGGTATGACAATGAGAACAGCTACACAAGCCAGATGGTTCGTACTATCAAGTACTTCTCGGAGTTACAGTAATCTTAAGGTACTTTCGGTACAGGAATATTTGGATTAAAGACCTTAGAGGGTCCGGTCGGTTGGACCGGACCCTTTTAATTCGCAAATTAGTATTTTATTTGCGAGGTTATAATTTTTTTTATATCAGGAGGACAATGACATGTCATTAAATAAGAAATCCGTTGATGATTTTAATGCTAAGGGACGCCGTGTTCTGGTTCGCTGCGATTTCAACGTTCCTTTGAAAAACGGTGAGATCACCGATGAGACACGTATCGTTGCCGCACTTCCCACGATCAAGAAGCTGATCGACGACGGCGGCAAAGTTATCCTTTGCTCACATCTCGGCAAGGTTAAGGAAGGCCCCAATGAGAAGGAGTCACTTGCTCCCGTAGCCAAGAGACTTTCAGAGAAGCTTGGTAAGGAAGTTAAGTTCATCGCAGATTACAATGTAACAGGCGCTGATACAACCGCAGCTGTTAATGCCATGAACGAAGGCGATGTTATCCTTCTTCAGAATACACGTTTCCGTAGGGAAGAAGAGACCAAGCCCGGCAAGGCAGGAACCAAGTTTGCGGAAGAGCTTGCCGATCTTTGTGATGATTATGTATGCGATGCTTTCGGTTCTTCACACCGTGCTCATGCATCCGTATCCGTTGTTACCGAGTTCGTTCGCAAGAAGGGCGGAAACTGCGCAGTAGGTTACCTTATGCAGAAGGAGATCAACTTCCTCGGCAATGCTGTTGAGAATCCCGTTAGACCTTTCGTTGCCATCCTCGGAGGTGCTAAGATCGCTGATAAGCTCAATGTTATCAATAACCTCCTTGACAAGTGCGATACACTTATCATCGGCGGCGGCATGGCATTTACATTCCTTAAGGCTAAAGGCTACGAGGTAGGTAAGTCTCTGCTTGACGAAGAGAAGATCGATTACTGCAAGGAAATGATGGAGAAGGCTTCAAAGCTTGGAAAGACTCTCCTTCTTCCCGTTGATACCACTATCGCCGCAGGTTTCCCCGATCCCATTGACGGACCTATCGAAGTTAAGGTTGTTGATGCGGACAAGATCCCTGCAGATATGGAAGGTCTTGATATCGGACCCAAGACCGCTGCTATGTATGCAGAGTGCGTAAAGGCTGCCAAGACTGTTGTATGGAACGGACCTATGGGCGTATTCGAGAATCCCACTCTTGCAAAGGGTACTCTTGATGTTGCCAAGGCTCTTGCCGATGCAGAGGCTACAACCATCATCGGTGGCGGTGATTCCGCAGCTGCTGTTAACCAGATGGGTCTGGCTGACAAGATGAGCCACATTTCCACAGGCGGCGGCGCAAGCCTTGAATTCCTTGAGGGTAAGGAACTTCCCGGCGTAGTTGCGGCAGATGACAAATAATAAGGAGAAAAAATTCATGTCAAGAAGACGTATAATCGCCGGTAACTGGAAAATGAACAAGACACCGGCAGAGGCTGTTGCACTTTGCAACGAGCTTAAAGATCTTGTTAAAAATGATGCTGTTGATGTAGTTTACTGTGTACCTTCGATCGATATCGTATGTGTTGCTGATGCCGTTAAGGGGACTAATGTACATGTCGGCGCTCAGAATTTCTATATTGAAGACAAGGGTGCATTTACCGGTGAGATCTCGGCTCCCATGCTTAAAGAAGCAGGCGTTGAGTATATCATCATCGGACATTCCGAGAGACGTGATATCTTCGGCGAGAATGATATCCTGATCAATGCCAAGGTTAAGAAGGCATTTGCTTCAGGCCTTAAGCCTATCCTCTGCTGCGGCGAGTCTCTTTCTCTTCGTAAAGCAGGAACATATAAGGAGTGGATCGCAAGACAGATCAAATGGGATCTTGACGGTATTACCGCTGATCAGGTAAAGGAACTCGTTATCGCTTACGAGCCTATCTGGGCTATCGGTACCGGCGAGACAGCTACGGCTGATCAGGCACAGGAAGTTTGCGGACTTATCCGCCAACTTATCGCTGATATGTATGATGCTGCTACAGCTGAGGCTGTTCGTATCCAGTATGGCGGATCAATGAATGCAGGCAATGCAGCCGAGCTTCTTTCCAAGCCCGACATCGATGGCGGACTTATCGGAGGCGCAAGCCTTAAGCCCGATTTCGGCAAGATCGTAAATGCCTAATGCATTTAAGTGATCTTCTGAACAAAACATAATATTTTGATGCTCCACAATCAGCATAATTTGCGCATTGTGGAGCATTTTGTATTTTGACTGAAAATGAATGGATATAATATATTAAAATATGAAATGATCGGGCTTTATGTCCCCCGGATCCTTGTATGTTCAGAAAATATCCCAAAATCCGATACAGAAGGATATTTATAAAAAAATCCAAAAAATCAGTTTTGGTGTATTTCCATAATTATGCAATGTGATATAATTTTTTTGAGGAGGTATTTATTATGGCTATGATGGAAAGACCCGTCGTTGTGACTCTTGATAACGGCGGAAAGTATTGGGAACACGAATTTGAAAAATTTTATCTTAAAGCATATGTACCGAAGACCGAAATTGACGGACAGGTCAATAATTACGGCTTCAGGGCGCCTATGCTTCTTATCTTTGAAGAAAACAGGCAGAGTATTGAAGATGCGATCAGATTCGCTGATGAAAGCGGACTTGCGGATATCGCATCGGCTGTCGATTCAAGTGTTTTATTTGTCTATCCCACATGTGAGGGCGGTTGGGTAAATGCAGATGAAAGCCTGTATGCATCGATCATCGCGGAAACGAAGATGAACCCGACTTATGCCGACGGTATCGCAAAATGGACAGATTTCTTCCAGAGAGAGTTCAAGGGATATTTCATACGCGGTGCGATCTTCAGAGCCGATATCTACAGCTATGGCGCTTCTGCCGACTATGTTGCAAAATATCTGATCAAAAAACTTGACGGTGAATACCTGTGGGGACCCGGAGAGATCACCCCGGCATGTATTTCGATGGAAAGACTGAGTATCATTCCCGATGTTCAGCGTAAGGATATCGGAATACTCAGCA
>JAILIQ010000275.1 GCA_024695205.1 Lachnospiraceae bacterium | reverse complement strand
TAATCGTTCTTTACAGGATTACTACTGTCTTCCTTTGATGTCTTTTTAGAAGGAATATCGGATTTTGATCCCTGTTCATCCTTTTCCGGCCTGTCTTTCATATGGCTGCCTTTAAACTCATCGGAACTGTAAATGATATTTCCTTCTTCATCCGCGATCAGAATAAGCAGCGAATTCTTCCTTGCCGCCGTATCGATCTTTTTTTCGATATCCGGCTTTGTGCTATGGGATATTATCTCTTCAGCAGCTTTCTTTGTGTCGGAAATGAGCATATCCTTGTAGAGACTCTGTAAAAATACTGTCTGCAACAGCCAAAGAATAATAAAAATAAATGCTGTAAACAGTGCAAAGTATGTCCACAGTTTATTTTTAAAAGATCTTGTTTTAGTCTTCAAATTTATACCCCGCTCCTCTGATCGTATGTATCTGGTCTCTGCATTTACCGAGTTTGCTCCTGAGCAGTTTCATCTGCCAGTCAACGGTCCTGTCTTCACCGAAATAGTCATATCCCCATACTTCGTTGAGTATCTGGTCCCTTGACAGTACAATACCCTTGTTTCTCATGAGGTATACAAGAATGGCATATTCCTTGGATGTCAGTTCAGCCTTTTCACCATCAATATATACGTTGTATCCGAGAAGATCGACCTTTATGCCACCGGATTCGATAAAGCGGTCCTTATCCTTTGTATTTACCGAACTGTTATCTCCGGCTTGTTTTCCCTGCTCATCGCCGGCCGGCTTCTCTTCGCTTCTGTTTCCATGCCTTCTTATAACGACATTTATACGGGCCATGAGTTCTTTTGGTGAAAATGGTTTGGTCACATAATCATCCACTCCGACTTCAAATCCGAACAGCTTGTCAAACTCTGTACCTTTGGCTGACAGCATGATCACCGGGATATCTTTATTGGCGCGGATCTTCTTACAAGCGGTAAAACCATCAATGTCCTGCATCATAACGTCCATTATGATAGCGTCGTAATCCTTATTTTCACAGGCTTCTATGGCTTCGCTTCCGTCAGATGCAGTCTCAACCTCATAGCCTTCTCTTTTGGCATATCTCTCGATCAGGGTGACAATATCGGCTTCATCATCCACTACAAGTATTCTCGGCATAAAAAAGACCTCCAGTAATCCGTAATGCTCCGTTCATGTTAGCGTTAAAATGCGAAAATGCGAGCATAATATAAGCTGATTATACACTCTGACATCGAATTATTCAAAGTGTAAATCAGCTTATCGTTATTATCTGCATTATTGCATTATTCAGTCCTGTTGCCAGGAATTCGCAATAATTACCGCATTATTTTACCTTAACTTTTATGATCTTTGTTGCCTCGGAATAGTCATCAGAAGCGGCAACCTTGATCTTGATCCTGTATATTCCGGCAGGGGTTCCTTTCTTAACGGTAATTTTTCCTGTGGAAGATACTTTTATATAGTCCGCTGCGTTCTTGTAGTATTTTACTGCAGAAACAGTTCCTCCGCCGGAGGTCTTGATCACCGAATATGATTTCTTTGAAGATTCAAGAACAACTGCCTTAACTGTCTTGCTTGTATTCTTAAAAACTACGGATGCTAATTCCTGTGTTTCGGAAGAAACCGCGGTGCCTGCAACCTTAAATCCATCCATGGGATTTTCGGCTGTATAAGCTGTGCCGTCAACATAAAGAATATATCCGTTATAATCAATGCATCCGCTTCCTGTAACAGAGGTAACGTAAGAATCAGCGGTGAGCTTCCAGGTAGAACTTGCATCTATGCTTACGTTAACGATTCCTTTGTCCGATTCTGAAGTATTTATGTTTCCTTCAAATACCGAGGAATTAGTCAGGTTCAGGGTGAGCTTCGAACTGTTATCGTCCTTGACTGCCGTATTGCTTACGATGATGCTTCCTTCAAGCTTCTGCGAGTCAGCATTAAATACCGCAATATTATCGGCTCCGCTCCAGCCGTCATTTGTAACGGTAAAAAGAACATTATCGGAATCCTTATTTGTGATGCTGACATTAGTCAGATCGATCACTGCGTTTGTATTGGTTACATGGAAGACCTCTCCGTTAAGGCTCGTTAAACTGCCGCCGATCATGCTGAATAATGACGTTCCGCTGTCCGCGTCACCTGACATCGACTGATACAGGAAAATCGTGTCATAATGTGTTGCATTGCCGTTTGTTTTGGTATTGTTTGCAGTGAGGTTTACATTTTCAAGTGTAACCGTATTCTTGCCTTCAATGACCACGCCTTCAGACAGGTTTGATACGAGGTCGGCGTTCTTTACGGTAATATCGGCAGTTGAATATACAGCAGGTGAACCAAGTCCATTGGTC